>JALVEM010000145.1 GCA_027030825.1 Thiohalobacter sp. | reverse complement strand
ACGAGCGGGTCGGGGAGCGGACGGATTGCAGTGCACGAGGCCGCCGGCTGCAGCGGCACCCGGCGTGCCGACGATCTTCCGGCGCTGGTGATCAGCGGCGGGCAGAATCGCAACGGTAACGCCCTCGAGAACGAGAACCGGGACGCGGATCGCTGCTTCGTCGCCTTGCCCTACACGACCGCCGGCAGCGGCGCCTTCGACGACCTGGTGGAGTGGGTGTCGCGCCCCGAACTGCTGGCGCGTCTCGCGGCAGCCGGGCGGTTGTAGACGTTGTGACGAAATATCAACCGCCTGTTAAAGATTCCAGGGCGGCCGCCGATAAGTTGCAGGGAAACCGGCGGGAGAAGGGACACCGGAAGCCGGACGGGCGAACAGGAGAGAGAACCATGCGCAAGTACCAACGAGGTTTCACACTGGTCGAGATCGCCATCGTGCTGGTGATCATCGGGTTGCTGCTGGGTGGCGTGCTCAAGGGACAGGAGATGATCGAGAACGCCAAGTACAAGAGCCTGCGGAACGAGATCAACGCCTATTCCGCGGCCTTCTATGCCTTCCAGGACCGCTATCGCGCCTTGCCGGGGGATTTCGATCAGGCGAGCACGCGCATCGACAGCGCCGCACCCAACGGCAATGGTAACGGTGCCATCGCGGGCGGCGCCTGTAACAGAACAAACGACGAGTCCTGCATACTTTGGCAGCAGCTGCGCTACGCCGGACTCATCAGCGGCAAACCGGCCGATTCGGGATCGAATGCAAACCCGAATCACAGCTATGGCGGTCAGATTCGAGGTATCTATACCGGAACCAATGGTGGAGTTTCCGGTAATTGGATGATATTGCAGAATGTCCCGGTCGACGTGGCCCGTCGACTGGACGAAGACATCGACGATGGGCAGTCACGCTCGGGCAGCGTCTATTGTGCTACGGGGAGGTGCTCGAGCGGCTATCCGACTTCGGGCAATCCTGTCGAGATCCGCATCAAGATCTGATCCGGATCCTGCAGTCGGGTGCGTGAAGGGGGGAGGCATCGCGCCTCCCCTTTCTCATTCGCCACCCATGATCATGATCGGGAACAGCACGGCGACCACCCGGCGCCGCTCCGAGGCCAGGATGTTCCAGGTGCGGCAGGCCGCCGGCGTGTCCATGACCTCGAGGCCGACACCTGTCTGCTGGACGTGCGCGATCAGGTGTGGCGAGGGAAACCGGACCCGGTCGCCCGTGCCCAGCAGCAGGATCTCGGGGCCTTCCTGCAGCCAGGCATCCAGGCAGCCGGCGTCGATCGCCTCGAGCGTGGCCGGCAGACCGGTATCCTGCAGGCGTTCCGGCGTGAGCAGGAGCGTGCCCGCATAGGTCACCTCGTTGACCTGGATGCCTTCCGGGCCGTAACGGCGGATGGCGAATTCGCCGATGTCCCTGTCTTCGCTGAACAGCATGGCGGCGCTTCCGGTGAGATTTCGCCGCCAAGCATGTGCCGGAATTGTCCGGGAATGCAACATCCTTGAAAGCGGAGCAGGGCGTGTATCATTGAAATCAATGAGTAACGCACATTTCCGAGAATCGTTCTCGCTTGTAACCGGGCCCGGAATTCAGTAAATTGCAGCGTTCATCCGAATGGGCCGACGGGACGCTGACTCTTGTTCGACGACTTTCCACGCATCAAGCGGTTGCCGCCCTATGTCTTCAACATCGTCAACGAGTTGAAGGCCAGGGCACGCGCCCGTGGCGAGGACATCATCGATTTCGGCATGGGCAATCCCGACCAGCCCACGCCGCGCCACATCGTCGACAAGCTGGTCGAGGCCGCCCAGCGCAAGGACACCCACCGCTATTCCGTCTCGCGGGGGATTCCGAGACTCCGCAAGGCCATCTGCGACTGGTACGGGCGTCGCTACGACGTGGATCTCGATCCGGAACGCCATGCCATCGTGACCATCGGCTCCAAGGAAGGGCTGGCCCATCTCGCGCTGGCCACCGTGGGGCCGGGGGACGCCGTGCTGGTGCCGAACCCGGCCTATCCGATCCATCCCTACGGCTTCGTGATCGCCGGCGCCGACATCCGCCATGTGCCGCTGGTCGAAGGGGTGGATTTCTTCGCCGAGCTGGAGAAGGCCATCAAGGATTCCTGGCCACGGCCCAAGATGCTGGTACTCAACTTTCCCGGCAATCCGACCACCCAGTGCGTGGAGCTCGATTTCTTCGAACGGGTGGTGGAGATCGCCCGCGAGCACCAGATCTGGGTCGTCCAGGATCTGGCCTATGCCGATCTGGTCTATGACGGTTACGTGGCCCCCTCGATCCTCCAGGTGCCCGGCGCCATGGACGTGGCGGTGGAATTCTTCTCGCTATCGAAAAGCTACAACATGCCCGGCTGGCGGGTCGGTTTCATGTGCGGCAACGAGACCCTGGTCGCCGCGCTCGCCCGCATGAAGTCCTATCTCGACTACGGCATGTTCACGCCGATCCAGATCGCCGCCATCACGGCGCTCGAAGGGCCGCAGGACTGCGTGGTGGAGATCCGCGAGCGCTACCGCAAGCGCCGCGACGTACTTTGTGATGGCCTGAACAATCTGGGCTGGAAGGTGGAGAAGCCGAAGGCCACCATGTTCGTCTGGGCACCCATCCCGGAACAGTACCGGCACCTGGGGTCGCTGGAGTTCTCCAAGAAGCTGCTGGCCGAGGCCAAGGTGGCGGTCTCGCCCGGCATCGGCTTCGGCGACTACGGCGACGATCATGTCCGGTTCGGGCTGATCGAGAACGAGCACCGCACCCGCCAGGCCGTGCGGGGCATACGCGACATGTTCCGCCGCGACGCCCGCGGCGGCTGAACGACGAGTCAGGAGGAGCATCAGAGTGAAACCGGTCAATGTCGGACTGCTGGGCCTGGGCACGGTCGGTGGCGGCACCTTCAACGTGCTGCGCCGGAACGCGGACGAGATCGCGCGCCGTGCCGGCCGCGCCATCCAGGTGACCCGTGCGGCGGCCCGGGAATACGATCCCGATCGGCTGCCCGGCATTCAGGCGGTGGAGGTGACCACGGATGCATTCGAGATCGTGCGCGACCCCGGCATCGACATCGTGGTGGAACTGATCGGCGGCTACAGTCCGGCGCGTGAACTGGTGCTGGAGGCGATCGAGCACGGCAAGCACGTGGTCACCGCCAACAAGGCGCTCATCGCGCTGCACGGCAACGAGATCTTCGCCCGGGCACAGGAGAAGGGCGTCATGGTGGCCTTCGAGGCCGCGGTCGGGGGCGGCATTCCGGTCATCAAGGCGATCCGCGAGGGTCTCGCCGCCAACCGCATCGAATGGATGGCCGGCATCATCAACGGCACCGGCAACTTCATCCTCACCGAGATGCGCGACAAGGGGCGCGACTTCGACGAGGTGCTGCGCGAGGCCCAGGCGCTCGGCTATGCCGAGGCCGATCCGACCTTCGACGTGGAAGGCATCGATGCCGCCCACAAGCTCACCATCCTCGCCTCGATCGGCTTCGGCATCCCGCTGCAGTTCGACAAAACCTATACCGAGGGCATCTCCGGGATCACCCGCGAGGACGTGGCCTATGCCGAGGAGCTCGGCTATCGCATCAAGCATCTCGGGTTCACGCGCTGCACGCCGGCCGGTGTCGAGCTGCGCGTGCATCCGACCCTGATTCCGGAGCGGCGGCTGATCGCCAACGTCGACGGGGTGATGAATGCCGTGCTGGTCAAGGGCGATGCCGTCGGGCCCACGCTCTACTACGGCGCCGGCGCCGGCTCGGAA
>JALVEM010000144.1 GCA_027030825.1 Thiohalobacter sp. | reverse complement strand
GAACCAAGTTCCGCAAGCAGCAGAAGGGCCGGAATCGGGGGCTCGCCTTCCGCGGCAACCGGGTCAGTTTCGGCGAGTATGCGCTCAAGGCCACGAGCCGCGGGCAGATCACGGCACGCCAGATCGAGGCCGCCCGTCGCGCCATCACGCGTCATGTCAAGCGTGGCGGCAAACTCTGGATCCGCATCTTTCCCGACGTGCCCGTCACCAAGAAGCCGATCGAGGTGCGTATGGGCAAGGGCAAGGGCAACGTCGAGTACTGGGTGGCGAAGATCCAGCCCGGCAAGGTGCTCTACGAAATCGAGGGTGTATCGGAGGACGTGGCGCGGGAGGCCTTTCGCCGTGCCGCCGCCAAGCTTCCGGTGCAGACCCAGTTTGTCAGCAGGACGGTGATGGGATGAAAGCGAGCGAACTGCGTGAGAAGACGGTATCGGAGCTTCGCGAGGAGCTGCTCGCGCTGCTGCGGGAACAGTTCAATCTGCGCATGCAGAAGGGCACCGGGCAGCTGGCGCGACCGCACGAGTTCTCGCGGATCCGCAAGGATATCGCGCGTATCAAGACGGTTCTGAGAGAGAAGGCCAAGGCAAAATCGGAAGAGAGTAACGCGGCATGAGCGAAGAGCAGCAGAAGATCCGGCGGACCCTGGTGGGGCGCGTTGTCAGCGACCGCATGGACAAGACGGTCACGGTGCTGATCGAGCGTCGGGTGAAGCACCCGCTGTACGGAAAATACATCCGCCGGTCCACGAAGCTCCATGTGCACGACGAGGACAATGCCTGTCGGGCAGGCGACACGGTCGTCATCGAGCCGTGCCGGCCGCTCTCGAAGACCAAGAGCTGGCGTCTCGTCGAGATCGTCGAACGCGCCCAGTAACGGCATAAACGCAACAGCAGATCCGGGATACGGCCATGATACAGATGCAAACAATGCTCGACGCCGCCGACAACAGTGGTGCACGCAAGGTGCAGTGCATCAAGGTGCTGGGTGGCTCGCACCGCCGCTATGCCAACATCGGCGACGTGATCAAGGTCAGCGTCAAGGAAGCCATTCCGCGCGGCAAGGTGAAGAAGGGCGAGGTCTACAACGCCGTCATCGTGCGTACCCGCAAGGGCGTCCGGCGTCCGGACGGCTCGGTGCTCCGCTTCGACTCGAACGCCGCCGTGCTGCTCAACAACAAGCTCGAGCCGATCGGTACGCGCATCTTCGGTCCCGTGGCGCGCGAACTGCGTGGCGAACAGTTCATGAAAATCATCTCTCTGGCACCCGAGGTGCTCTGAGAACCGGTTGCAGGAATCGAAACCATGCGCAAGATCAGGAAAGGCGACGAAGTGGTGGTCATTGCCGGCCGGGACAAGGGCAAGCGCGGCAGCGTGCTCAAGGTCCTGGACGACGACCGGCTCATCGTCGAGAACATCAACATCGTCAAGCGTCACACCAAGGCCAATCCCGCCGCCGGCATCGCAGGCGGCATCATCGAGAAGGAGGCGCCGATCCACGTCTCCAACGTGATGCTGTACAACCCGCAGACGCAGAAGGGCGACCGGGTGGGCTTCCGGATCCTCGAGGACGGGCGCAAGGTGCGCTACTTCAAGTCCACCAACGAAGTCGTTGACGTCTAAATCACAGGACAGGGTTCCGATCATGGCACGACTACTCGACCACTACCGCAACGTCGTCATCAAGCAGCTGCAGGAGCAGTTCGGCTACGAGAACATCATGCAGGTGCCCAGAATCAGCAAGATCACGCTCAACATGGGCGTGGGCGAGGCGGTCAGCGACAGGAAGGTCATCGAGCACGCCGTCAACGACATGATGATGATCGCCGGCCAGAAGCCGGTCGTCACCCGCGCCCGCAAGTCCGTGGCCGGGTTCAAGATCCGCGAGGGCTGGCCCATCGGCTGCAAGGTGACGCTCCGTCGCGAACGCATGTACGAGTTCCTGGACCGGCTGATCAACATCGCCATTCCGCGCATTCGCGACTTCCGTGGCCTGTCGTCGAAGTCGTTCGACGGTCGCGGCAACTACAGCATGGGTGTCCAGGAACAGATCATCTTCCCCGAGATCGACTACGACAAGATCGATGCGCTTCGGGGCATGGACATCACGATCACCACGACAGCCAACACCGACGAGGAAGGCAAGGCCCTGCTTGCGGCCTTCAACTTCCCGTTCCGGAACTGAGGAACAGGAAACGATGGCAAAGAAATCCATGATCGCCCGCGAGGCAAAGCGGATCAAGATGGTTCGGAAGTATGCAGCCAGGCGTGCTGCACTGAAGGCGAAGATCAAGGATCCGAACACCAGCATGGAGGAACGTATGGAGGCGCTCGCGCAGCTGCAGAAACTGCCGCGTGACGCGAATCCCGTGCGCCTGCAGCGTCGCTGCCGCCTGACCGGGCGCCCGCACGCCGTCTACCGCAAGTTCGGGCTGTGCCGCAACAAGCTGCGCGAACACGCCATGTGGGGCAACGTGCCGGGCCTGACCAAGGCGAGCTGGTGACGGTGTAACGAAATTCAGAGACCGAGGAAGTGTCCAGATGAGCATGAGTGACCCGATCGCGGACATGTTGACACGCATCCGCAACGCCCAGCGCGCGGAGAAGGCCAGCGTGGGCATGCCCGCGTCGAAGATGAAGCAGGCCATTGCGGCCGTCCTGAAGGACGAGGGCTACATTCTCGATTATCGTGTCGAGGACGTCGACGGCAAGCCGAGCCTGGTCATCGATCTCAAGTATTTCCAGGGGCGTCCCGTCATCGAGCACCTGCAGCGGGTCAGTCGTCCCGGCCTGCGCATCTATCGGGGCAAGGACGAGCTGCCGGACGTGAACGGCGGTCTGGGCGTGGCCATCGTGTCGACTTCCCGGGGCGTCATGAGCGACCGCAAGGCCCGTGAAGTGGGCGAGGGCGGCGAGATCATCTGCACCGTCAGCTAGGGAACCTGAGACCATGTCACGTATAGCCAAGAAACCTGTCGAGATCCCGTCCGGCGTGGAGGTCTCCCTCTCCGGCCAGGACATCCGGGTCAAGGGGCCCAAGGGGGCGCTCGAGTACCGTCTCCACGACCTGGTCGAGGCCCGCCAGGAGGGCAATGCCCTGCTGTTCTCGCCCCGGACCGGAACCAAGGAGGCGGTCGCGCTGACCGGCACCATGCGTGCCCTGGTCAACAACATGGTGACGGGTGTCAGCCAGGGCTTCGAGAAGAAGCTCGAACTGGTGGGCGTCGGCTACCGTGCCCAGGCCCAGGGCAACAAGCTCAATCTCACCCTGGGCTTTTCCCATCCCGTGATCTACGAGCTGCCGGAAGGCGTCACGGCGGAGACGCCGAGCCAGACCGAGGTCGTGATCCGCGGCTGCGACAAGCAGAAGGTGGGGCAGGTGGCCGCCGAGATCCGGGCCTTCCGTCCGCCCGAACCCTACAAGGGCAAGGGTGTGAAATACGCCGACGAGATCATCGTTCGGAAGGAAGCGAAGAAGAAGTAATTCCGCGCAAGGTGCTGAACGCGGCGGTCGGGATCGCCGCGAGGAGAAGGAAACATGGCCAAGCTGGACAAGAAAGCCGCCCGCCTGCGCAGAGCGCGCAAGGCCCGGGCCAGGATCAGGGAGCTGCGTGCGTATCGCCTCTGCGTGCATCGCACGCCGCGCCACATCTATGCACAGATCATCGCGCCGGAGGGCGATCGCGTCGTGGCGGCGGCATCCACCCTGGAGAAGTCCCTGCGCGAGAGCCTGTCCTCGACCGGAAACATCGAGGCCGCCGCCGCCGTGGGC
>JALVEM010000143.1 GCA_027030825.1 Thiohalobacter sp. | reverse complement strand
GGGTCCCTTCGACGAGGCCGAGGCCGCCGAGGCCGGGGTGCAGGTCACGGCCTACCGGCTGACGCTCGAAGGGGGCTATTTCGATGCCCTCGACTACCTCCGGCGTCTGGAACGGCTGCCCTGGGCGCTGTTTCAGGACCGGATCCGCTATCTGGTCGAGACCTGGCCACGGGGGCGTCTGGAGCTTCGGCTGCTGGCGCTGGAGCGCATGCGATGAGGCGGCTGGCGGCAGTGGGCTGGCTGTTGCTGGCGGCCGGTCTGGCCGGGGCGGGCGAGCTGCGCGATCCGACGCGGCCCTACCCGGGCGATCGCTGGTTCCGCCTGCCCGAGGCCCAGCGCTTCACCGCCACACGCATCTCGGTGGACGGACGGCGGGCGCTGATCGACGGCCGCTGGCTGGGGGTCGGCGATCGGGTGGGCGGTTTTCGCGTGCTGGCGATCCGCCATGGCGAAGTGGTCCTGGAGGGTCACGGCCGGCGCTGGGTGGTGCGACTGGTCGGTTCACGGGGCATCAGGGAACAGGAGCAGTAGCATGGAAGGCAGGAAAGGACGCAGGGTACGTCTCCTCGGGGCCGCGTTGCTCGCCGGTGCGCTGGCCATGCTGGCAGGCTGCCAGGGCCTGCCGGTGCGCGAGGCGCGCGATCTCGCACCCAATCTCCCGGCCCTGGAGGAGGCCGCACGACCGTCGCCGCCGACACCGGCGCCCGCACCGAGGACGGCACCGAAGCCGCCGGTTGCGCGCCCGGCCGCTCCGGTGCCGCTGAAGCGCTTCGACATCGCCGTGCGCGACGTGCCGGCCCGCGAGTTCTTTCTGGGACTGGCCCAGGGCACGCCCTGGAACATGGTGGTGCATCCCGATGTGAAGGGCAGCATCACGCTCGACCTCAAACAGGTGACCCTGCAGGAGGTGCTCGAGGTGGTGCAGGACGTCTACGGCTACGGGGTACGGCGCACGGGCAACATCTGGCGCATCTTCCCGGCCACCGAACAGACGCGCATGTTCCGTGTCGATTACCTCGATCTGCAGCGTTCCGGCACCTCCCGCACCCGCGTCAGCTCCGGCCAGATCTCCGAGCAGGTGAGTGCCGCATCGAACGACGAGAACGCCTCGGAAACCGACACCGAAGACGGTTCGGAGAGTGGCGAGGTCACGCGCACGGCGGTCTCCGGCAGCGAGGTGGAGACGGATTCGCGCAACGACTTCTGGGGCGTGCTCGAACGGACCCTGCGGCTGCTGGTCGGCGATGCCGAGGGCCGGCGGGTGATGGTCAATCCGCAGGCCGGGCTGGTGATCGTGCGCGCCACGCCGGACCGGCTGCACGAGGTCGGGCGCTATCTGCGCGCCCTGCAGGGCAACGTCGAGCGACAGGTGATCCTCGAGGCGCGCATCATCGAGGTCGAGCTGAACGACCGCTTCCAGACAGGCATCAACTGGGCCGCGCTGGGCGAGCCCGGCAACGGGAAGCGGATCCAGGCCGGCATGGCCGGCGGCGGCAGCGTATTCGACAACGGCGTCACCTCACAGCAAGGCGCCGCCCTGACCCTGCCCGGCAGCGCCCTGGCCAGCGGCGTGGCCACCACCCGTTTCGGCGGTGTCTTCACGCTGGATCTGGCGCTCAACGATTTCAACGCCCTCATCGAGCTGCTGAAGACCCAGGGCAAGGTCCAGGTGCTCTCCAGTCCACGCATCGCCACCGTCAACAACCAGAAGGCCGTGATCAAGGTGGGTACCGACGAGTTCTTCGTCACGGACGTTGATACCCAGACCAGCATCACCAGCGTGAGCGCCCTCAACCAGGCGGTGAACGTGGAGCTCACGCCCTTCTTCTCCGGCGTCGCCCTCGACGTGGTGCCGCAGATCGACGAGGACGGCGACGTCATCCTCCACATCCATCCCACCGTCAGCGAGGTGACCGAGAAGGTCAAGGAGATCAACGTCTCCACCGACACCACGCTCTCGGTGCCGCTGGCGCTCTCCAGCATCCGCGAGACCGACACCATCATCCGGGCGCGCAGCGGCCAGGTGGTGGTCATCGGCGGCCTGATGAAGGACCTGCGCCGGGACGAGACGGCCGGGCTGACCGGCTTCTCGGAGCTGCCCCTGTTCGGCGGGCTGTTCCGGCATCAGCGCCGGCAGGCCACCAAGAGCGAGCTGATCATCCTGTTGCGCCCGATCGTGGTGGACGACTGGAGCCGCCCGGTGGAGGCCGTCGCCGAACGGTTGCAGGACCTCGACGCGCGCACGCTGCCGGGAGGAGAATAGCCATGTCCGAAGCCACGGCCCGGATGCCGCTGAAGAAGGTCCGCATCGGCGATCTGCTGCTCGAGCACGGCGTCATCACCCGCGAGCAGCTCGACGAGGCACTGGCCGAACAGCGCCGCACCGGGCGCAAGCTGGGCCGTCTGCTGATCGAGCGCGGCGACGTCGACGAGGACAGGCTGCTCGAACTGCTCGCCCGCCAGCTCGATCTCCCCTATATCGACCTCTCGCGTTTCGATGTGGACGAGGAGGCGGCGCGCCTGCTGCCCGAGACGCTGGCCCGCCGCCACCGGGCGCTGGTGCTGCGTCGCGAGGGGGATGCGCTGCTGCTCGGCATGAGCGATCCCACCGACATCTTCGCCTTCGATGCCATCGCCCGCGCCCTGCACCGCCCCCTGCGGCCCGCGGTGGTGCGCGAGGATGCGCTGCTCGACGCCATCGATCGCATCTACCGTCATGGCGGCCAGCTGCGTTCCCTGGCCAACGAGGTGCGGCAGGAGGTCACGACCAATGCCTTCGACCTGCAGCATCTGGAAGACGACATCGAACGCAGCGACGCGCCGGTGGTGCGCCTGATCCGGACGCTGTTCGAGGAGGCCGTCGCCAGCGGGGCCTCCGACATCCATCTCGAGCCGGACGAGCAGGTGTTGCGCATCCGCCGTCGGATCGACGGCGTGCTGCACGAAGAGGTCATGGAAGAACGGCAGATCGCCCCGGCGGTGATCTCGCGTCTGAAGCTGATGGCCGGCTGCGACATCTCCGAGAAACGCCTGCCGCAGGACGGGCGGTTCACACTGCGCGTCCAGGACGGCGAGGTGGACGTGCGTCTCGCCACCCTGCCCACCCGGACCGGGGAGTCGGTGGTGCTGCGGCTGCTCGATCCCGAAGGCCGCCGGCGCCGCCTCGAGGATCTGGGCATGGAGTCCTCGCTGCAGGACCGGTTCCGCCGCATCATTCATCGCCCCAACGGCCTGGTGCTGGTCACCGGACCCACCGGCAGCGGCAAGACCACCACCCTCTATGCGGCGCTCGCCGAACTGAATCGTCCCCAGACCAAGATCGTCACCGTCGAAGATCCGGTCGAGATCCATCTGCCGCGCATCAACCAGGTCCAGGTGAATCCCCGCATCGGACTCGATTTCGCCCGGGTGTTGCGCACCGCCCTGCGCTTCGATCCCGATGTGCTGCTGGTCGGCGAGATCCGCGACGAGGAGACGGCCGAGATCGCGTTGCGATCGGCGCTGACCGGGCACCGGGTGCTCTCCACGCTCCATACCAGTGACGCGCCCTCCGCGATTCCCCGCCTGCTCGACATGGGCGTCGAGGCCTATCTGGTGGGCGCGGCCGTCGATGCGGTGCTGGCCCAGCGCCTGGTGCGACGGCTGTGCACGGCGTGCCGCGAGGCCGTCGAGCCCACGCCGGCGCAGCGGGCCTGGCTCGACCGCTTCGCCGGAATGGTCCCGGAACTGCCCGAACGTTTCCAGCGGGGTGCCGGCTGTGCGCGCTGCAACCATAC
>JALVEM010000142.1 GCA_027030825.1 Thiohalobacter sp. | reverse complement strand
CCGGAGCAGGAAAGCGGGCGGTACAAACTGTACTCTCGCAGAAATCGTCCAAAACCGATTCAAGCCGTTGTGGCATAAAGCATCATGCTCCCGCCCGCTTCCGCCTTGGTGCAATATGCGGGCTAGGTCCCGGATCTTCGCATCGCTTCGCGATGCTTCGTCCGGGACGACGGCGGTCACCGTTTTCTCTCCCGTCATTCCGGGCGAGCGACCCCGGCCTTGAGCCGGGGGAGCGAGACCCGGAATCCAGAAACCTCGCCCCTCCATGCCGCCGTGGCCGATGATTTTCCTGGATTCCGGATCGGCGCTCCGCGCCGTCCGGAATGACGGAAGGAAGTGGATTCGGTGGATTCCGTGGCCATTCTTCCAGCATCATGCTTCTGAATTCTGTATTCTGTATTCTGTATTCTGTATTCTGTATTCTGTATTCTCCTCCCATGCCCCTCCGCTTCACCAAGATGCACGGCCTCGGCAACGACTTCATGGTCATCGATGCCGTGCGCCAGTCCGTCGAACTCGAGCCGGAACAGGTACGCCGGCTCGCCGACCGGCGCTTCGGCGTGGGCTTCGATCAGTTGCTGCTGGTGGAACCGCCGACCACGGAGGGTGTGCTGTTTCGTTATCGCATCTTCAATGCCGACGGTTCGGAAGTGGAACAGTGCGGCAACGGCGCCCGCTGTTTCGCCCGCTTCGTGCACGAGCAGGGCCTCACCGATCGGCGCGTCATCCCGGTCGAGACAGCGGCCGGACGCATCGTGCTCGAATTGCGCGAGGACGGCCAGGTCAGGGTCGACATGGGCGTGCCCGAGTTCGAGCCGACAAGGATCCCGTTCCAGGCAGCGCGACGAGCGGCCTCCTATCTGCTGGAGGTCGAGGGCGAACCGATCGAGATCGGCGCCGTCTCGATGGGCAATCCGCATGCCGTGTTGCGGGTGCCCGACGTGGTTGCGGCCCCCGTCTCCGAGCTGGGACCGCACATCGAGCATCATCCCCGGTTTCCGGCGCGGGTGAACGTGGGTTTCATGGAGGTCGTCGACCGCGACCGCATCCGGCTGCGGGTGTGGGAACGGGGTGCCGGCGAGACGCTCGCCTGCGGCACCGCCGCCTGCGCTGCTGCGGTTGTCGGCCAGGTGCAGGGTCTGCTAGATTCCGAGGTCAGGGTGACCCTGCCTGGAGGCGATCTGCGGATCGAGTGGGCAGGGGAGGGCCGGCCGGTATTCATGACCGGTCCCGCCGAAACCGTCTACGAGGGGACCTTGCCCGAATGACCACAACCAACATGAACGAAGCCCTGCTGGAAGCGCCCGTCCCGCCGCTTCCGGATGCCGAACAGGTGGCGGCCTATCTGCGGGCCCATCCCGGATTCTTCGAGGAACATCCCGAACTGCTCATGGCGCTCTCGCTGCCCCATGCCCAGCGGGGGACGGTGTCCCTGGTGGAACGGCAGGTGGCCCTGCTGAGGGAACGGCTGGAGCGGGAACAGCGCCGGCTGCGCGAGCTCCTCGAGAACGGGCGTCGCAACGACCGGATCCAGCGCCTCATGCATGCCCTGACGCTGGATCTCATGCGGGCCGGCACGCCGGGCGAGGCGCTGACCGCGCTATACGAGAACCTGACCGGCCCCTTCCAGGCCACGGCCGTGTCGCTCCGTCTGCACCGGATGCCGGAGGCGGCGCTGCCCGGTTTCGTGCGTCCGCTGGACGAGGCGGACGGGCATCTGGCCGAGGTCGACCGGGTGCTGAGGCGTCACCGTGCCTGGTGCGGCGAGGTGGCGAGCGGCGTTCGCGACCGGCTCTTCGGCATGGCGAGCGCGATCCGCTCGGCGGCCATCCTGCCGGTGGGCAGCGAAGCGGAATACGGCCTGCTCGCGATCGGCAGCGACGATCCCCTGGCCTACAACAAGGCCATGGACACGCACTACCTCGATCACCTGGCGGCGCTGCTGGGCGCCTGCCTCTCACGGTGGCTCGAGGCGCCGGCGGACGAGGGCGTGTGAAGGAAGGCGTCGAGCGCTGGCTCCGGTCCCTGCGCGCCCGCCGCTGCGCCGCCCACACCCTCGATGGCTATCGCCGCGACCTGACCCGCTTTCTCGACTGGTGCGAACGTCAGCGGATCCGCGACTGGCGCACGATCGATGCGGCCGACATCCGCCGCTTCGCCGCCGAGGAGCACCGGCGCGGCACCCATCCCCGCAGCATCCAGCGCCGCCTCTCGGCCCTGCGAGGCTGCTTCGACCATCTGCTCCGGGAAGGCGAAGTGACGGCCAACCCGGCCCGCGGGGTGCGGGCGCCGCGCGCCGGCCGCAGTCTGCCGCGTGCCCTGGACGTGGACCGCATGGCGCAGCTGCTCGCGCCGCCGCGCGATGCGTCTTCGCCGCTCGATGTTCGGGATCACGCGCTCTTCGAGCTCTGCTACTCGTCGGGACTCAGGCTCTCGGAGCTGGCGGGTCTCGACGTCGAGGATCTGGATCTCGCCGCCGCGCTGGTGACGGTGACGGGCAAGGGCGACCGCCAGCGAAGGGTGCCGGTGGGCCGTCATGCGCGCGCGGCGCTCGAGGCCTGGCTGCCGCTGAGGGAAACGCTGAGCGCGCCCGGCGAGACGGCCCTGTTCGTCGGGCGGCAGGGGCGCCGACTGGGGCCCAGGGGCATCCAGAAGCGGCTGGAACGGCTGGCCCGGCTGCGGGGCCTGGACGAGCACGTGCATCCGCACCGGTTGCGCCATGCCTTCGCGACCCACCTGCTCGAATCCAGCGGTGACCTGCGGGCGGTGCAGGAGCTTCTGGGCCATGCGGACGTGTCCACCACCCAGATCTATACGCGGCTGGATTTCCAGCACCTCGCCCAGGTCTACGACCGCACGCATCCGCGGGCGAGGAAGAAATAGCGACAAACGCAGCACGGCCCCCGGAGAATACGGTATCCGGTTCGGGCCTGCCGATACATGACGCAGAGGGCGCAGAGGCGCGGAGGGCGCAGAGAGGATTTTTGTTTGTGTCGCTACTGCGTCGTCCCGGCCGAGCGGAGCGAGAGCCGGGACCTCGCAAAGGCGGCCGATGCGGCGTGAAACGGCGGCTTCGTTGTCGAGGTCCCGGATCTTCGCATCGCTTCGCGATGCTTCGTCCGGGACGACGGCGGTCATCTTTTTCCCTACTGTCATTCCGGGCGAGTGACCCCGGCCTGAGCCGGGGGAGCGAGATCCGGAATCCAGAAACCCCGCCCATCCATGCCGCCGTGGCCGATGATTTTCCCTGGATTCCGGATCGGTGCTGCGCACCGTCCGGAATGACTAAGGTGAACGCTGCGCGCCGCCCACAATGACCGTTACCACCGTCGTCCCGGCCGAGCGGAGCGAGAGCCGGGGCCTCGCAAAGGCAGCCGATGCGGCGTGAAACGGCGGCTTCGTTGTCGAGGTCCCGGATCTTCGCATCGCTTCGCGATGCTTCGTCCGGGACGACGGCGGTCATCTTTTTCTCTACCGTCATTCCGGGCGAGCGACCCCGGCCTTGCCGGGGGAGCGAAACCCGGAATCCAGAAACCCCGCCCATCCATGCCGCCGTGTCCGATGATTTTTCCTGGATTCCGGATCGGTGCTACGCACCGTCCGGAATGACGGAAGGAAATGGATTCCGTGGCTATCCTTCCAGCTTCTTTCTTCTGATTTCTGAATTCTGAATTCTGAATTCTGAATTCTGAATTCTGAATTCTGAATTCTGGATTCCGGATTCTGGATTCTGGTTCATGCCCTCACCGGAACAGTTCCTTGTTCGCCGCCTTCGCGCGGGCGT
>JALVEM010000141.1 GCA_027030825.1 Thiohalobacter sp. | reverse complement strand
CGCTCCCGCTTGCCGCCCAGGCGCACCTCGCCCACACCGTCGATATTCTCCAGACGCTTGCGAATCACGGTGCGGGCATACTGATTGAGCTGCTGCAGGGTGCGGTCGCCTTCCAGAGTGATCCAGAGGATGGGAATGGCGCCGAACTCGACCTTGGCCACCACCGGCGTGTCCGCATCCTCCGGCAGGTCGCGCAGCACCTGGTTGATCTTGGCCTGGACCTCGTTGAAGGCGACGTCGATGTCCTTGGTGAGCTGGAAGGTGATGCGCACCACCGAGGCGCCCGGCGTGGAGTCGGACTGGACGTGTTCGATGCCCGGCACGCTGTTGACGGCGGTCTCGATCAGGTTGGTGATGCTGGCATCGATGATCTCGGGATTGGCGCCCGGCATGGTGGTGGTCACCGAGATCATGGGAAACTCGATGTAGGGATAGCGCTCCACCCCGATCCGCTCGTATCCCAGCAGCCCGAACAGCACGATCACGGCGCTCAGCATCCAGGCCAGCACATGCCGGTGGATGGCGATCTCCGGCAGGGTCATCGGTCGGCGACCTCCACCGGCACCCCGTCGGTCAGAAAGCCCGCGCCGTCGCGGGCGACGAGCTCACCGGGCTCGAGACCGGCGCGGATCTCCACCATTCCGCGGTGCCGCAGACCGGTCCGGACCTTGCGCTGCCGCGCCACGCCATTCTCGATGACATAGACCACCCTGCCCGCCGGACGCGCGACCACGCAGATCTCCGGCACCACCACCGCCTGCTCGCGCCGTTCGATCCGCACCTGCCCGGTGACGCTGGCCCCGGCCTCCCAGCCACCCGGATTGTCGAAGGCGACGATCACCTCGATGGCCCGGTTCTCGGGGGTGATCATCGGCCGCAGATCCGTCACCTCGGCCTCGACCGGCTTCTCCGGCGCCGTCGGCGTACGCAGACGAACGGGGAGCCCGACGCGCAGCCGGCCCGCCAGCGATTCCGGATAGGGCAGCCGGGCCCGCAACCGGTCCGGACTGGTGAGATGGAACAGGGGCATGCCCACCTTGACGTAGTCACCGACCGAGACCCGGCGCGCGTCCACCCGGCCGTCGATCGGGCTCCTGACGTGGGCCTTCTGTATGTTGCGTTCGGCCTGCTGCAGACGCACGCGGGCCGCCTGACGCTGCGCCTGCAACGCACCCAGCCGGGCCTCGGCCTCGTCGAGCGCGGAGCGGTTGACCGACTTCTGCCGCAGCAGGGAGCGCAGCCGCTCGACCTGCAGTTCCTGCGACCGGATCAGGGCCTCGAGCCGCCGGATGTCGGCACGGGCGAGTTCCCGCGCCAGCCGGTAGTCTTCGGGGTCGATCTCGGCGAGCACCTTGCCGCGCTTCACCCGGTGGCCGACGTCCACTGCCACGGCCACCACGCGTCCGCCCACCTCGGCCGCGATCCCCGGGGCATCGACGGCCTCCAGTTCTCCGACGGCCGGCTCCCAGACCTCGAGCGTCGCGACGGCCGCCTTCACGACCGTGACCGGCACTCTGCGACCGGCCTCCTCGGCATTCGCATCCGAATCCGCTGCCGGCAGCCGGAGCGCAAACAGGAGCAACGCCAGCAGACCGGCCCAGCGACAGACAACGCCCGATTTCCCTCTCATCACGATTCCCCCGTCTCGTCGCGCACATCGAAACCGCGCGCCATCAGCTCGAACGCGGCGGCACTGAAACTTTCCGGATCCCCGGCGAAACCCACGCCCGGCAGATGCTCGAGCACGGCGCGGGTCTCGAAGAAGAAGACGTTGGCGCCGATCAGGAGAAAGGCCAGCAGCGCGGCATCGAGATCGGTGCGCAATCGACCCTGTACCTGCCCTGCCTCGACGAGCGCCACCAGTCGGGAGAAATGCTCGGCAAAGACCTCTTCGGCCAGCCGCTGGCCGCGCTCCGAGGCGTGCTCGAACAGCTCGCGCTGGATCAGGCGCGAGGATTGCGCATGCTCGAACAGCAGCCGGGCCTGGTGAATCATGAAATCGCGTAGCGCTGCGCGCGAATCGACCACGGCCCGGGACGCCGCGCGATCGAGCGTGTTCGCCGTGTGACGGCAGGCCTGCCTGAGGACGGCCATGTAGAGGCCTTCCTTGGAGCGGAAGTGATGGAAGACATTGGCCTTGCTGACGCCGGCGGCCCGGGCGATGTCGCTGATCGAGGCGGCCTCGTAGCCTTTCTCGGCAAACAGCCTCTCGGCGACTTCCAGAATCCGGTCGGCCGCGGGCGTCGAGGGCGGTTTTGCGACACTGGCTGGTGCGGACTCGGGCGGCATGAGGGGCTGTTCCTGACGACGATGGCACCCAGCATACTGACCGACCGATCGGTCTGCAACTAACCCCTACCGCCCGTCAGCCGCGCAGCAGGTAGCGCAGACCGATCAGAGCCAGCACCAGGGCGAACAGGGCCCGCAGATGGGCCTCGGCCAGCGACAGGGCCAGCGTACTGCCGGCCCAGGCCCCTGCCAGGCCGCCGGCGACCAGTCCCGGGAGCAGGCCGTAACGAATGTGACCACAACGGAAGTTCTCGATGCTGCCCGTGATCACTGCCGGCACGCGCGCGGCCAGCGAGCATCCCTGGGCGAGCTGCTGCGGCATGCCGAGGCCGATCACGAGCAGCGGGGCCAGCACCGGCCCGCCGCTGACGCCGACACTGCCGGCCACCAGTCCTTCCACCACGCCCACGCCCCCCAGCCAGATCCAGCGCAGCCCCCCTTCGAGCCCCCAGGCACCCAGCAGCGTGTCGCGCATGATCAGCACGACCGCGCCACCGATCACCACGGCGCCGAACAGGCGACGCAGGCGGCGTCCGGAGAAACGCTCGGTCCAGAGCCCGACCCAGGGCGTGAGCAGCATGGCAGGCAGGGCGACGGCCAGCACGGCCGGCCAGTCCACCCGACCGGCACGCGCATACAGAAAGGCGCCCAAGGCCGCCGGAAAGAAGGCGGCGGCGAGCGCCGTGCCCCGGGCCGAGAAGGGGTCGAGTCGCAGCCAGGTCATCAGCAGAGGGATGGTCAGGGTCCCGCCGCCCAGGCTGAAGAGCCCGCCTCCGAGCCCGGCCACCAGCCCGACCAGAAAGGCCCTGCCGTGCCGGCCGGGGCCGGTCACCGGTGCGTGCTCATCCACGAGCATGACCGCGATTCCGACATGCAGGCTTGTAAGCCGATTCCTACAAAACATTCCGAATCGGCTGATCGCCCGCCCATCCTCCCGAGGCTAGAATCCTTCCGCAGAACAGACAACGAGAGCGGGCGAGCCATAGGAGGGCCCGCTCGCCACGAACACGAAAAGGGGGGATCAAGGGGCGCCGACCGGCGCCCTTTCCTATTGCGGGCGCATTGCATCGGACTTCTCCCGGCCTTTCCCGACGGCGACGAACGCCGCGTCAGCCGGCAAAGGGATGTCGCAGGATGATGTCGTCGTTGCGATCCGGTCCGGTCGAGACGATGTCGATCGGGATACCGGACACCTCCTCGATGCGACGCAGATAGGCCCGGGCGTTGGCGGGCAGGGCGTCGTAGTCGCGGATCCCGACCGTGCTCTCCGACCAGCCCGGCAGGGTCTCGTAGATGGGCTCGCAATGCGCGAAGGCCTCGGCACCCACCGGCGGCGTGTCGCGCACCTCGCCGTCACAGCGGTAACCCACGCAGATCTTGAGTTCGGAGAGGCCGTCGAGCACGTCCAGCTTGGTGATGCACAGACCGCTGACGCTGTTGATCTGGATGGCGCGCCGCAGGGCCACGGCATCGAACCAGCCGCAGCGTCTGGGCCTGCCGGTGGTGGAACCGAACTCGTGCCCCTTCTCCGCCAGATGCCTGCCCACCTCGTCGAGCAGTTCGACACCGTCGTAGAGTTCCGTGGGGAAGGGCCCTGCACCCACGCGCGTGGTGTAGGCCTTGGTGATGCCGAGCACATAGTCCAGATTGAGCGGGCCCACGCCGCTGCCGGTGCAGGCGCCACCGGCCGTGGTATTGGACGAGGTGACGAACGGATAGGTGCCGTGATCGATGTCCAGCAGGGCGCCCTGCGCACCCTCGAACATGATGTTGCCGCCCTCGCGGCGGGTCCGGTCGAGGATCTCGGGCACGTCCGCCACCAGGGGCGCGAGCTGGTCGACCATGCCCAGCAGCTCGTCGAGCGTCTGCTGATAGTCGACCGGCTCGGCCTTGAAATAGTGCTTGAGCACGAAGTTGTGGTAGTCGAGGATCTCGCCGAGCCGGCCGGCGAGGTGCTCGCGCGAGAAGATCTCGCCCAGCCGCAGACCGCGGCGGGAGACCTTGTCTTCGTAGGCCGGCCCGATACCCCGCCCCGTGGTGCCGATGGCCTTCTTCCCGCGGGCCCGCTCGCGGGCGTGATCGAGCGCCACATGGTAGGGCAGGATCAGGGTACAGGCCTCGCTGATGCGCAGGCGCTCGCGCACCGGCACCCCACGCTCTTCCAGCATGGCCACCTCTTCGAGCAGCGCATGCGGCGAGAGCACTACGCCGTTGCCGATCAGGCACCGGACACGCTCGCGCAGGATCCCGGAGGGAATCAGGTGCAGAACCGTCTTCTCGCCGTCGATCACCAGGGTGTGACCGGCATTGTGCCCGCCCTGGAAGCGCACCACTGCATCGGCCTCGGCGGTCAGCAGGTCCACCACCTTGCCCTTGCCCTCGTCCCCCCACTGGGTCCCTATCACGACAACGCTCTTGCCCATCCGTCACATGCTCCAGAAGTCATCGATTCGCAATTCGGTTTCGAGGCGGCCTCGTTCATTCCACCGGCGCCAGCACCCATTCGCCGTCCCGCTCCACCAGCCGCGCCGTGCAGCCCATCGCCCGTGCATCGCCCGCCTGACCCGGCAGTTCCCGCAGCACGCAGCGTCCCTGCGAACGCAGGCGCGAGACCGCCTGTTCGAGGCCGGCGTCCGTGCCCATGGGCGGGGCGAGGATGCACTCGCGCGGTTCCATCGCCTGCCGGCCCAGCTGCATGAGTTCGCGCAGGTCGGCGCTGAACCCCGTGGCCGGGCGGGCGCGCCCGAAAATGCGTCCGATCTCGTCGTAGCGCCCGCCCCGGGCCACCTCGTGGCCCGTACCCGGCACGAAGGCGGCGAACACCAGACCGGTCTGATAGGCGTAGCCGCGCAACTCGGCCAGATCCACGTTGACCGGCAGCGAGGGCCACTGCGCCCGGACCCGTTCCACCATCGCCGCCAGCGCTTCCACGGCCTCGACCACCGGCGCCGGCAGGGCCGAGAACAGACTGCGCGCGCGGTCGATGACCTCCGCGCCGCCATGGAGTTCGGGCAGCGCCAGGAAGGCCTCACGGCAGGCGACGTCGATCGCCATCCCGTCCAGACGCTGTTCCAGCTCGGGCAGCGCCTTGCGCTGCAGCATGTCGAACAGCTCGGCCTCCTGTTCCGCATCGAGGCGGGCGGCACGGGCCAGATGCCGGAAGACGCCGACATGGCCCAGATCGAGATGCACGTCGCTCACCCCGGTCATGGCCAGTGTCTCGAGCATGAGCGCGATGATCTCGAGATCGCTCTCGAGCCCGGCATGCCCGTAGAGTTCGGCGCCGACCTGCATGGGGCTGCGCGTGCCGCCGAGGCCCTCCGGCCGGGTGCGCAGCACGGTGCCCAGATAGCACAGGCGCACGGGATGCTCGCGCTTGAGCGCATGGGCATCGATGCGCGCCGCCTGCGGCGTCATGTCGGCGCGCAGGCCGAGCAGGCGCCCGCTCAGCTGGTCGATCAGCTTGAAGGTCTGCAGATCCAGATCCCGCCCGGCGCCGGTGAGCAGGGACTCGAGATATTCCACCATGGGCGGGACGATCAGCTCGTAGCCCCAGGCGGCATACAGATCCAGCAACGCACGGCGCAGCCGCTCGAGCCGCCGCGCTTCGTCCGGCAGCAGTTCCTCGATACCCTCGGGCAACAACCAGTGATCGGTACGGGTCATGACGCGGCCTTCAGCGAGCCAGATAGAGCAGGAGCACGCCCGAGAGCATGCTGACCAGACCGGTGATGCGCAGGCTGCGATCGTCCATCGCGAGCATCATCCGCATGGCGCGGCGCATCGCCTCCGGACTGAGGAAGGGGAGCATGCCCTCGAACACCAGCATGAGGGAGACGGCGGCGAGCAGATCGGACCACATCCCGGACTCCTTCTATCCGCTCCGCCTCGATCGCGCGTTTCAGTCGCCGGACTTGCCGAAGTACCGGAAGTACTCGGTGTCGGGCTCCAGGACCAGGATGTCGCGCCGGTCCGCGAAGCTCTTGCGGTAGGCCTGGATGCTCCGGTAGAACTCGAAGAAATCCCGGTCCTGGCCATAGGCCTCGGCATAGATGCGGGTGGCGATGGCATCGCCCGCGCCCCGGATCTCCGCGGCACGCCGTCGGGCGTCGGCCAGGATCTCGACGCGCTTGCGGTCGGCGCGCGCCCGGATGATCAGCGCCTCCTTCTGGCCGTTGGCGCGATGCTCCTTGGCGATGCGCTCGCGCTCGGCGCGCATGCGCTTGTAGACCGACTCGGCGACGTTGGCGGGCAGTTCGATCTGCTTGATGCGGAAGTCCACGATCTCGATGCCGAACTGGCGCAGCTTGGCGTCGGTGCTCTCGGCCACCTTCTGCATGATCTCGCGCCGATCGCCGGAGACCACGTCGCGGATGGTGCGGTCGCCGAGCTGGGCCGTCAGCGCGCTCTTGACGATCTGGGCCATGCGCGAGACGGCGTCGAACTCGCGGCCGCCGAAGGTGCGATAGTAGTCCTCCACACTGGAGATCCGCCATTTCACGAAATAGTCCACCACCACGTTCTTCTTCTCGCCGGTGAGAATCTGTTCCGGCTTGCCGTCGAAGGTCAGGATACGGCGGTCGTACTTGTTGACCTTTTCGATGATGGGGATCTTGAAATGAAGACCGGGCTCATAGTCGGAACGAACGATCTTGCCGAGCTGGAGCTTGATGGCATACTCGCGCTCGTTGACGATGAACATGGACATGGAGGCCACCGCCGCAGCAAGCAGCAACAGGATGGCGACAGGGGCGCGAAATCCCGGCATGTCAGCGACCCTCCCTCAGTGGTGTTCCGGCACGGCGACCGTTGCCGTTGGTGCGACTTCCCGAGGCGAGCGGGGGTGGTGAACGGAACAGCGGACTGCCCGACGACGAATTGCCCGCCGCCGAATCCACACCCAGCATGCGATCCAGTGGCAGATAGAGCAGGTTGCCGCTCTCGTCGACATCGATCACCACCTTGCTCACACTGGAAAGCACCGCTTCCATGGTCTCGATGTAGAGTCGCCGCCGGCTGATCTCGGGCGCCTCGCGATAGGCCTTGAGCGTCTGGAGAAACTGGCTGGTCTCGCCGCGTGCATTGTCGATGACCATCTGCTTGTAGCCCTCGGCCTCCTGCACGATGCGCTGGGCCTCGCCTTCGGCCTTCGGGATGATGTCTCGCTCGTAGGCCTCGGCCTGCTTCTTGTAGCGGTCCTCGTCCTCCTCGGCCTTGATGGCGTCCTGGAAGGCGGCCTGCACCGCCTGCGGAGGCTGGGGACTCTCCATGTTGACCTTCACCACCTGCAGGCCGGTGTTGTAGCTCTCGAGCAGCGCCTGGACGTTCTTCTCCATCTCCTGCACGACCACGTCACGTCCGCCCGCCTTGCTGAGGATCTCGTCGAGGGTCTTGGTGCCGACCACTTCGCGAAGCGCGCTCTCGGTCACCTCCTGCAGGGTGTACTCGGGATCCCTGACGCTGAAGAGATAGGCCTTGGGATCGATGACCTTGTACTGCACCGAGACGGTCATCTGCACGAGATTGACGTCCTTGGTCAACATCTGCGCCCGATGCTTCACTTCATCGACACGCTTGACGTTGACCTTGAAGACCTGCTCGACGGGATAGGGGATGTGCCAGTGGGGACCGGGGCCGACCGTCTGCGTATAGCGACCCAGACGCAGCACGATGCCCCGTTCGGCCTCGTCCACGATATAGATGCCGGAGGCCAGCCACACCAGCAGGGCGATGCCGAGCAGGAAACCGAAGCCGATGCCGGTTGCGCTGCCGCCGCCTCCGCCGCCACGGCGAGGCCCCCCGCCGCCGAAGAGGCCGCCGAAACGGCGCCTGAACTGCCGAAAGACCTCGTCGAGGTCGGGCGGCCCCTGATCGCCACCGCGACCGCCGCTCCAGGGATCCTTGTCGCCGCCTCCCGGCTCGTTCCAGGCCATTCGGTTCTCCAGTTGGACGAAATTCCCGGGTCGATTGCCGACTCTGCCCGCAAGCGACCCTGCCGGCAGCGCCGGCCCGCAGGGGCGTGATTCTACTGGCGGGCACGTGCCGCCCGCAACCGGCCAGTCCGCCGGTGTGCTCAGGGCCCGGATGCGGGCGGCTCGCTGACGAGTTCGAGATCCTCCCGCCCCCGCACCAGGCGCAGGTAATCGCTGCGGGGCATCTGGAGGTGCAGCCAGGGCCTTCCTTCGGCATCGTAGCGTTCCTCGCGCACACCGCCGGCGTCGAAGAAACGCGACCGCAGCCGGCCTGCATCGGGCGGCAGGCACAGCCAGCCTTCTTCCGTCTCCCTGCACAGGCAGGCCTCGATCGCCTCGAGCAGGAGATCGATGCCTGCGCCGGTGACGGCGGAGACCCAGGCGCGCGATGGCCTGCCGGATGCATCGTGCTCCAGCCGTGGCGTGTCCTCGAGGCGATCGATCTTGTTGAAGACCTGGAGCTGCGGCACCTGCGCGGCACCGATCTCCTCGAGCACGCGCCCGACCTGATGAATGCGTTCGGCGCGTTCGGGATCGGAGGCATCGACCACGTGCAGCAGCAGCTGCGCCGACCGCGTCTCCTCCAGGGTGGCCCGAAAGGCTGCCACCAGGTCATGGGGGAGATCGCGAATGAAGCCCACCGTGTCGGCCAGCACCACCGGCCCGGCCGCGCCCGCGTCGATCCGCCGCAGGGTGGTGTCGAGGGTGGCGAACAGCTGGTCGCGGGCGACCACGCCCGCCTGCGTGAGTCGATTGAAGAGTGTCGACTTGCCGGCGTTCGTGTAGCCGATGATGGAAACCGTCGGCAGCGCCGCGCGATGACGTGCGCGTCGCCCCTGGGCCCGCTGGCGCTGCACCTTGTCGAGCCGACGTTCCAGGTGACGGATGCGGTCGGCCAGCAGGCGGCGGTCGGTCTCGAGCTGGGTTTCGCCGGGTCCGCGCAGGCCGATGCCGCCCTTCTGGCGCTCGAGGTGGGTCCAGCCCCGGACCAGCCGCGTGGAGAGATGGCGCAGCTGCGCGAGCTCCACCTGCAGCTTGCCCTCGTGGGATCGCGCCCGCTGGGCGAAGATGTCGAGGATCAGGCCCGTGCGGTCGAGCACGCGGCAGCCGACCCGCCGTTCCAGGTTGCGTTCCTGGGCCGGGCTGATCGCATGGTTGACCAGCACCAGGTCGGCGCCCTGCTCCGCGACCGCCGCACCGACCTCCTCGGCCTTGCCGCCGCCGATGAAATAGCGCGGGTCGGGCACCCGGCGGGCGGTGCGCAGGGTCGCGACCACCTCGGCACCTGCCGAGGTGGCCAGCTCGCGGAATTCGAGCAGACGCTCTCCGGGATCCTCGCCGGGAAAGTCGACCTGGACCAGGACCGCGCGGTTGCCGGCGCGGGGACGCTCAAACAAGCACACGCCTCCCGGCCCCGGAGGGCTCAGGCGTTGCCGGGCTGGGGACCGGAATCTCCGCCATGCTGTTGATGGTTGCTGCTCAGACGCACATTGCGCGCCGGGACGATGGTCGAAATCGCATGCTTGTAGACCATCTGGCTGACGCTGTTGCGCAGCAGGACGACGAACTGGTCGAACGACTCGATCTGGCCCTGGAGCTTGATGCCGTTGACCAGATAGATGGAGACGGGTACGCGTTCCTTGCGCAGCGTGTTGAGAAAGGGTTCCTGAAGCGATTGTCCACGTGCCATGCAATGATCTCCTTGTAATTATCGGCAGTCTGCCACTCTGCCCATGACCGGCCGCCTGGCCCGGCACGCCGCATCCTCGACGGCGCAACGCCGGGTTCCGCGACATGCTGCCATGCGAACCGGTCCGATTGGGCTTGTTGTTGAAATACGCCGGCCCCACACCCGAGCAGCCGTGCGTTGGCGTAAGGATAGCCGCAAAAGCGCAAGGGTACAAACCCGGCGGTTTTTCCGCCTGTCCCTGACAGGGGTGAATACTCACGCGGACGTCTGCAGTCCGAAGGCACGCACTGCCTGCTTCAGGCGGTCGTTCGCCAGGCAGTCGATACGGTGCCCTTCGACCTGGTGGCGAAACCAGGTCATCTGACGCTTGGCATACTGCCGGGTGGCGTGAATGGCCCGTTCACGAAAGGTTTCGAAATCCGTCTCCCCGGCCAGATGGGCCCAGGCCTGCCGGTAGCCCACGGCCCGCATGGAAGGCAGGTCGGGCGACAGATCGCCGCGCGCGCGCAGCGCGGCGACCTCCTCCAGGAATCCCTCGGCCAGCATCCGGTCGAATCGCAGGGCGATCCGGTCCCGCAGCCAATCGCGGTCGGCTTCGAGGATCAGGTTGACGAAGCGCGCCTCGATCGCGGGCCGGCGCCTGCGCAGGTGCTCGCTGAGCGGCAGGCCGGTCAGGGTGTGCACCTCCAGCGCCCGCTGGATACGCTGCGGATCGCCCGGGCGGATGCGGGCCGCGGCCGCGGGGTCCACCCGGGCGAGTTCCGCATGCAGCGCCGCCAGACCTTCACGGGCCAGTCGCGTTTCGAACTCACGGCGAAAGTTCGGGTCGGCCGGCGGCAGTTCGGACAGCCCTTCCTGCAGGGCCTTGAAGTAGAGTCCGGTGCCGCCCACCAGCAGGGGGAGGCGGCCGGCCGCGTGGATCTCGCGGATGGCCGCGACCGCATCGGCGACGAAGCGGGCGGCCGAGTAGGCCTCGGCAGGATCCACCAGATCGATCAGCCGGTGCGGCGCCCGGGCCAGCACCTCCGGGGGCGGCTTGGCCGTGCCGATGTCCATGCCCCGGTACACCATGGCCGAGTCCACGCTCACGATCTCGACCGGCCAGCGCTCGGCGAGCGAGACGGCCAGATCCGTCTTGCCGGTGGCGGTCGGCCCCATGAGGCACAGCACGACGGGTTGCGGCTCGCCGCTCATTGCCCGCGCATGAAGAATCGATCCAGTTCCGCGAGGGAGATCTGCCGCCAGGTCGGGCGCCCGTGATTGCACTGGCCGCTGCGCTCGGTGCGCTCCATGTCCCGCAGCAGGGCGTTCATCTCCTCGCGCGAGAGCCGGCGATGGGCACGCACGGAGCCGTGGCAGGCCATGGTCGCCAGCAGTTCGTGGATCCGCTCCTCGACGCGCGCAGAGCTTCCGTGCGCCACCACATCGGCCACCAGATCCCGCACCAGTCGTTCGACGTCGGTATCCGCCAGCAGCGCCGGCACCTGGCGCACGACCAGCGTCTCGGGTCCGAGCCGGTCGATCTCGAAACCGAGCGCGCGGAAGGTCTCGGGTTCGGAGGCGACCCGTTCGGCCTCGTGCGCGGCCACCTCGACCGTGACCGGCACCAGCAGCGGCTGGCGAACGAGCCCCGCACCGGCCCAGGCGGACTTGAGGCGTTCGTAGGTAATGCGCTCGTGCGCCGCGTGCATGTCCACGATGACCAGCCCCTCGCGATTCTGGGCGAGGATGTAGATGTCGTGGAGCTGACCGATGGCGTACCCCAGCGGCGGCACCTCCGCCTCGTCCGGCGCCGCGGCAGGTGCTTCTGCCTCCGAGTCGGCTGGAGACGGCATCGCCATCGTCTGCGAGGACGGATGCAGAGCCTCGTAGGCCGCCAGCGTCTCCCGCACCCCGGCGAGCGGCATGGCCTGCTGGCGGGGCGGCGGGGCCGGCCTCGCCGCGGGCGCCTCCGGCAGCGGCTGCGCGGCTGGCCCCGTGGCCTCTGCCGCCGGCGCTCCCGCCGCACGACCCGGCCCGGCCTCGGCGATGGCCCGGTGCAGGCTGCGGAACAGGAAATCGTGCACCAGGCGGCTCTCGCGAAAGCGGACTTCGTGCTTGGCGGGATGGACGTTGACATCGACCTCGGCCGGATCCAGCTCGAGAAACAGCACATAGGCGGGATGACGGCCATGATGCAGGACGTCGCTGAACGCCTGGCGGATCGCGTGCCCCACCAGCCGGTCGCGCACGCTGCGCCCGTTGACGAAGAAGAACTGCTGGTCGGGCTGGCTTCGGGAATGCGCCGGCTGGGCGATCCAGCCGTGCAGCAGCATCCCGCCGTGCTCGGTGCGCAGATGAAAGGCGTGTTCGACAAAGCGTCCGCCGAGCAGCCGTCCCAGCCGTTCCGCCTCGCCTTCGACGGCATCGGCGGCCGGCAGCTTCCAGACCGTCCGCCGGTTGTGGACGAGATGCCAGGCCACGCCGGGGCGGCTCATCGCCAGGCGCCGCAGCACATCCTCGACATGGCGGAATTCCGTGGCCTCGGTGCGGAGGAACTTGCGGCGCGCAGGCGTGTTGTAGAAGAGCTCCCGGACCTCGACCATGGTGCCGGGGGGATGTGCGGCCGGCACGGGCTCGAGATCCGCCGTCTCGCCGCCGTCGCTCACCAGCTCCCAGGCGGTCTCGGCATCGGCGGTGCGGGAAACCAGGCGCAGGCGGGAAACCGAGGCGATGCTCGGCAGGGCCTCGCCCCGGAAACCGAGGCTCGCGACCTGCTCCAGATCCTCCAGCGAGGCAATCTTGCTGGTGGCATGGCGGGAGAGCGCGAGCGCCAGCTCCTCGCGCGGAATGCCCAGCCCGTCGTCGGTGACGCGGATCAGGCGGCGACCGCCGCCCTCGATGCGCACTTCGATCGACCGCGCCCCGGCATCCAGACTGTTCTCGACCAGTTCCTTGACGACCGAGGCCGGGCGCTCGATCACCTCGCCGGCGGCGATCTGGTTGACGAGCCGAGGGGGAAGCAGACGTATGGGCATGAAGTTAGTGTATCCCAGAGTGGCCGCGCCGTGGGGACCCGTCGATGTCACGTCACGC
>JALVEM010000140.1 GCA_027030825.1 Thiohalobacter sp. | reverse complement strand
CGGTCAGCGAGTCGAGGCAGGCGAGGTCATTGGCGCCGTCGGCCACACGGGGCGCGCCACCGGTCCCCACCTGCACTGGAGTGTCAGCCTCAACGACGCCCGCGTGGATCCCCTGTGGTTCCTGGAGAGGGCTGCGACTCAGCGTTCGCCGTCCTCGCCGCGAAGTTCGGAGACCTCTTCCAGCAGACGGTAACGCCATTCGGCCTCTTCCGGTTCACGGCTGCACAGATAGCCCAGCATGTCGCGGATGCAGGCAAGCTGGAGGATCATCAGCATGGTCAGCCCCGCGATGACCAGCAGCAGCGCCTCGACGACCCTGTCGAGATAGATTCCGCCCGCAAGCACCAGTGCGACGGGTAACAGCATCCTGAAAAACAGCTGCTGCTGACGGTAGCGGCGACGCCGGAAACGCCGCACGAGCTCCGGATCCTGGACCATCTCCCCTCTCCTCCTCGATCTCCGTATCACCGATTATGGACCCCTCGGAAAGGGGGGCCAAGCCCGCAGCGGCGTCACGAACGGAAAGAGGCACGACGGACGCCGTGCCCCGGAGCCCGGTTGCCGCAGTTCAATGCAACACGAGGCGCAGCAGGAGATCGTTGAGGCGCCGGACGAAGGCAGTGGGATCCTCCGGCTGCCCGCCCTCGGCGAGCAGGGCCTGGTCGAACAGCACCCAGGTCCAGTCCTCGAACCGCTTCTCGTCGTCCTCCGACTTGAGATGCAGCACCAGTGGATGCTTCGGATTGATCTCCAGCACCGGCCGGGTGGCGGGCACGCTGTGGCCGGCCTGGCTGAGCAGGCGGGCCAGGTGCACGCTCATCTCGTGTTCGCCGATGACCAGGCAGGAGGGCGAGTCGGTCAGGCGGTGGCTGACGCGGATGGCGCGCACGCGCTCGCCGAGGATCTTCTGCATGCGCTCGATCACCTCCTTCAGCTCTCCCTCGGCCTCCTCCACCGCCTTGCGGTCGGCCTCGTCCTCGAAGCGTGAGAGATCGAGATCCTCGCGCGTCACGGAGACGAGGGCATGCCCCTTGTACTCCGTCAGGTGCGACATCATCCACTCGTCGACCCGGTCGCCGAGCAGCAGCACCTCGATGTCCTTGCGCCTGAAGAGCTCGAGATGCGGGCTGTTGCGCGCCGCGGTCAGATTCTCCGCGATCAGGTAGTAGATGGCCTCCTGCCCTTCCTTCATGCGGCCGACATAATCGTCGAGCGAGACGGTCTGCTGCTCGCCCTCGGTCCGGGTGCTGGCGAAGCGCAACAGGCCGGCGATCCGTTCCCGGTTGCCCGGATCGTCCGCCGGCCCTTCCTTGAACACCCGCCCGAACTCCTTCCAGAAGGTGGCGTATTTGTCCGGTTCGTTCTTCGCCAGTTCCTCGAGCAGCCCGAGCACCTTCTTCACCGAGGCGCTGCGGATGACGTCGATGGTCCGGTTGTGCTGCAGGATCTCGCGCGAGACGTTGAGCGGCAGGTCGTCGGAATCCACCACGCCGCGCACGAAGCGCAGATAGGGCGGCATCAGATGCTCGGCATCGTCCATGATGAAGACCCGGCGCACGTACAGCTTGATGCCGTGACGATGCTCCCGGTCGTGAATGTCGAAGGGCGCCCGCGAGGGAATGTAGAGCAGACTGGTGTAGCTGTGCCGCCCCTCGACCTGGTTGTGCGTCCAGGCCAGGGGGTCCTCGAAGTCGTGCGCGATGTACTTGTAGAACTCCCGGTAGTCCTCGTCGGAGATCTCGCTGCGCGGCCGCGCCCACAGCGCGGAGGCGTTGTTGACCACCTCGTATTCCTCGTCCTTCTCCGACTTCCGCATGCGGATCGGCAGGGGGATGTGGTCGGAGTACTTGCGCACGATGCCGCGGATGCGGAAGGGGTCGAGAAACTCGTCCTCGCCCTCGCGCAGGTGCAGGGTGACCGAGGTGCCGCGCGCCTCGCGCTCGATGTTCTCGACGCTGAAGTCGCCCTCGCCCCTCGAGGTCCAGCGCACGCCGTGTTCCTTCGTGAAACCGGCCCGCCGCGATTCGACCGTCACCTCGTCGGCTACGATGAAGGCGGAGTAGAACCCGACTCCGAACTGACCGATCAGCCGGGCGTCCTTCTGCCGGTCGCCGGAGAGGGACTCCAGGAAGCGTCGGGTGCCGGAACGGGCGATGGTGCCCAGATTCTCGATCACCTCCTCGCGACTCATGCCGATGCCGTTGTCGGTGACCGTGAGGGTTCTTGCCTCGCGATCGATATCGATGCGAATGCCGAGTTCGGGGTCCTGCTCGAAGAGCGCCTCGTCCTCGAGCGCCTCGAAACGCAGCTTGTCACAGGCGTCGGCGGCGTTGGAGATCAGCTCCCGCAGAAAGATCTCCCGGTTCGAGTACAGGGAGTGGATCATGAGCTTGAGCAGCTCGCGCACCTCCGCCTGAAATTCGAGCGTCTCCTTCTGTGACTTCACGGACATCCGTCAGCGCCTCCTTTTCGAGTCAAGCCGTTTTATCCTTGTGGCCGGACGCCGGCGTTTTCAAGCCGCCGCTCGTGCGAGAGCAGCCAGCGCTTGACCTCCGCCAGTCGGCCCCGTGTGGCCCCGGCATAGCCGCCCGGTCCCCGGGACGAGACCACCCGATGGCAGGGCACGACGAGGGGGACGGGGTTGGCGCGGCAGCCCTGGCCGATGGCCCGTGGCGAGGTACCCAGCATGCGTGCGATCTGCCCGTAGGTGCGGGTCTCGCCGGGCGGAATGGCCAGCAGGGCGGCTCGCAGCCGCTGCTGGAACGGGGTCGGCGCCGGCATCAGGGGGGGCTGCGGCAGGGGAAGAGACGGATCCCGGAACCAGGCGTTCAGGGATTCGGCGGTCTCGTGCCCGGGCGGTGCCGCCTCGCACTCGGGCGCGCTGTCGTGGAATTCGATGCGTCCCAGCCGCCCGCCGCGGAATTCCAGGACCAGGAAACCGACCGGGGACTCGATCCAGTAGCGTTCCGGCAAGATTCAGAAATCCGGCAGCAGGCGGTTGATCTTCTCGATCAGGCGGGGAAAATCCACCGGCTTGACATCGTAGTCGTCGCAGCCGGCCTCGAAGGCCCGGTCGCGGGCCTCCTGGGTGGCATGGGCCGTGAGCGCGATCACCGGCATGTGGCGGGTGCTGGAATCCTGGCGCAGGCGGCGAATCACCTCCCAGCCGTCGAGCAGCGGCAGCCCCAGATCCATGATGATCAGATCCGGCCGCGAAGTGCGGGCGATCAGCAGCGCCTCCTCGCCGTCCTTGGCCTGGAACATGACGAATCCCTCGCGCGACAGGCGCCGCGACAGCATGTCGCGATTGAGATCGTTGTCTTCAACCAGCAGCAGCGTGGCCATCGTTTTCGCGTTCACTCCGTTCCAGCGTTCGTTCGACGAATTCGCGCACCCGACTGCGCAGGTCGATGCCCTTGGGAATGAACTCGGCATCCAGCGACTGCAGCATCTCGCGGTCGCCCGCCTCGGGTTCCATGGCGCTCATGATCGCAATCGAGACACCGGGCCAGCGTTCCCGCAGCGCTGCGGCCACCTCGAAGCCGCTGCACTGCGGCAGCACGATGTCGATCAGCGCCGCGTCGGGTGGTGTATCGCCAACTATATCAAAAACCTCCGCACCCTGGCTGGCCTCCTGCAATGTCACGCCGGCAGGCTCCAGCGTCCGCCGGATCATCTCCGCGATGGCCGGGTTGTCGTCCACCACCAGCACGCGGGGACGCGAGGCCTCCCCGTCATCCGCGGCAGCCGCACCCTCGAGCGCCGGGCGATCCCGCGGCACGGGCCGGCCCCGAGGCCCCGCCTGCC
>JALVEM010000139.1 GCA_027030825.1 Thiohalobacter sp. | reverse complement strand
ATCAGTTCGAGCACGCCCACCATGAAGGTCAGGGTGAGCGCCAGACTGACATAATCCGGGGTGCCGGGCTCCGCGAACACCGAGAGCGAGGAGAACAGCACGATGGAGGCCGCCGTGGTCGGCCCCGAGACCAGCAGGCGCGAGGAGCCGAAGAAAGCAGCGATCATGGCCGGGATCATGCCGGCATAGAGTCCGTATTCCGGCGGCATGCCGGCGATGGTGGCGAAGGCCACGCCCTGCGGCAGCACCACGATGGCGCCGGTCAGCCCGGCGACGAAATCGAAACGGAGGTCGCGAACGGTGACGTTCGGCAACCAGCTCATGAAAGGAGTGAAGTAACGTAAAATACCCGAGTTCATGTGGACACCCCGTAAAATTTGATGCATGATACATCAGCATGCACATATTATGAAGCACTGATCGAGCCCTGATTTCCGACACCGGCCTGCAATCATGCTCACCGCCGCCCAGATGAAAGCCGCACGCGCCCTCCTCGGCTGGGACCAGCGCCAGCTCGCCGAAGCCGCCGGCCTGTCGCTGCCGACCGTCCAGCGCATGGAGGCCAGCGACGGGAACGTGCGCGGCAACGTCGATTCGCTGGTCAAGGTGGTCGAAGCACTCGAGGCCGCCGGCATCGAGCTGATCGCCGAGGGCGCAACGAGTAGCGGCGGCGGACGCGGGGTGCGGCTGCGGACACCTGCGGGACAGGCAAGCGATTCGTCAGGCAAATAAGGGAGCAGACCGGTCAAAGACGCCGGCAAGCGCTCTTGTGACGCTTGTCGAAGGCATCCCGAACAGGTTGTCGGAACCGCCGTAGCAACACTGGTTAACGTGAGACCCGCTCCGCTGCCGGCTTTCGGATTGCACTGGGTGGTTGCAGGAGTTCGACGAAGGACGCTGGAGAACTGTGGCCGAGTCCGGTCTACTCATCACGCCTGAAGGGCGTGATGCTGGCTCCCGATCCCGGCATCCCCACATGCCGGGACTCGTACAGCTCGATGGCCTCGGAGAATTCCCGGACCAGCCGCAACACGGCATCCCGTGCGGATTCCCGGTAGATCACCAGCTCGAAGGGCACCGGATCGCCGATGCGTGCGCAATCGGCGGGACGGAAATTCTGCCAGGCCAGCACGATACGCCGGTCTCCGAGACCATCGACGAAGAACACTTCCTCCTCGTCCACGACAGCCAGGTATTGCAGAGAACGGATGGGGATGAAGAGCGCATCCTTGCCCTGCAACGTGCGAAGATGCCGCAGTTTCTTGTAGAGGTCGGAAGGCAGAAAGGTCGGACGGCGTTCGATCTCCCTGTCCCGTTCGAACTCGATGCGCATGTGGGCTATTCGTCGTCGAGATAGGTATCGGGATCCCAGCCGGCCGCACGGGCGCGGGCAATGGCCTCGTTCTGGATGCGGTGGAAGCGTTCCTGCAGCTCGGGAGGCAGCCGGGAGACGCGAAAGCCGTATTTCTCCCATTCGGCCTGGACTTTCTCCCAGAGGCTCTCGATCCCCTGCGGGAGCCAGCCCTCGCAGGTCTCTGTCTCCGGGATGATCCCGAACACCCAGGCATCGCGGATGATCTTGCCCGTATCCGTCATGCCGCCATAGAGATCGTTGTGAATGCCGACATAGCGTTGGTGGCGAGCCTTCTGCGTCATGTCGCATGCCCCCTCAGGAGGTCAGGCTGGCGAACAGGATCGGCAACTTCTCGGGCAGCCGGTCCACATGGTCGATGATGGTATACCGATTCTCGCCGAAGATCCGCTTGACGTAGGCGTCCGCGTTGGGATCCAGGGTCAGACAGTAGCTGGTGATGCCCTGGACGTGCAGCTCCTCGACCGCCTTGCGCGTATCGTGGCGCAGATACTGCGGATCGCGCTCGTCGATGTCGGCCGGCTCGCCGTCCGTGATGAGCAGCAGCAGCTTGCGCCGCTCGGGCTGACGCATCAGATGATGGGCCGCATGCCGCATGGCGGCGCCCATGCGGGTGGAGAGTCCGCCCTCCATGCCGGCCAGGCGCGCCTTCACGTCGTCGTTGAAGTGCTCGGTGAAGTCCTTGATGCGGTAATAGTGCACGTCATGGCGACCGTCGGAGTTGAAGCCGTGGATGGCGAAGGGATCGCCGATGCCGTCGATGGCCAGCGAAACCAGCGCGCAGGCCTCCCGCGTCAGCTGCAACACCGTCTTGTCCGTGCCTTCCACCAGGTCGTTGGTGGACTGCGACAGATCGAGCAGGATGACCACGGCGAGATCGCGCGTCTTCATGACGTTGCGCATGGTGATGCGCGGATCCGGCTGCCGCCCCATGCGGATCGAGATCATGGCGTCCACCGCGGCATTGATGTCGATCTCGTCACCGTCCTCGAGCCGCCGCTCGCGAATGACGCCGGCGGGTTGCAGCATGTCGATGATCTGGCGGATGCGCGAGGCCACGGGGCGATACTCGAACAGGATCCGGGTGATCTCGTCCGGGTCGCCCTTCTTCACCCGGCGCTCGTACACCGTCACCCAGTCGGGGCGGTGCAGCTGCACCTGGTAGTCCCATTCATGGTAGTGGAAAGGCTCGGACACGGGCTCCTTGCCCCACATTTCGTTGTAGCTGACGGTGGCCTCGCCGGCATCCTCGTAGGGGAAGAACTCGGTGGCGCAGACCCAGATCTCCTGGGCGTCGTCGCCCGCCAGCTCGCAGTCGACCTCGTTGGCCATCTCCACGGCGGAGACATACTTGCGCACCTGCTTCGGCGCCGCCAGGGTCAGCTCGCCGCCCGCCTCCCAGGACATCTCCTCGAAATGCCAGATGAAGCGGTTGTCGTCCCGATAGGGGATGCGGATCTTCTCCAGGATGCGCAGACTCGGAATCTCGCGGCGCGTGCCGAGCAGGTCGAACAGGCGCAGACCGAGATCGAAGGCAAAGCGATTGTCGTCCCGATGCGCTTCGATGCCGTCATGGAAATCCCCGATGATGGCGTCGATCTCGGCATCTCCCGTGCGTTCCGAAGGATCCAGCAGTGCGAGCGCCACCTGTTCCAGCAGCGGCAGTGTCCGATGCTCGACCTCCCCTTCCCGTGGCTGGCGCAGAATGTCCATCCAGAGCCTGCCCAGACCGGGAAAGGCCCGGGTGGCGAGATATTCGATCCGCGCGTCCTCGAACAGCCCGATGAAGAACATCTGGGCCGGCGAGAGATGCTCGCCGGGCAGGCTGCCATGGGTGTAGACGAGGTGGGCGGCCATGTGCGCGGCCGTGGCGCGCATGAGTTCCAGGCCCCGGATGGCGCCATAGTCGTCGACGGCGTCCGGCATGTGAATGACATGGGCCTCGATGAAGGGGCGGAAGTTCTCGATGTCCGCCGAGGCCGGACGCAGGAAGAAATCCCTTCCCCAGAGCGCGCGCAGGTAGAAGTTGAGCTTGCGCTGGACGTCGATGAACAGGGTGCCGCGTCGCTCCTTCTGGAGCATGGCGAGCGAATCCTGGGTTTCCAGATTGAAGTATCTGGTCAGGTTGTTCAGGTCGCGCCGGTAGGCCTCGGCACCGAAGAAGGCCCAGCGCTTCAGCCCGCCCAGGGTCAGCTTGCCGAGCAGCTCGTCGATGTGGTTGAGCATGGGGCGCAGGCCGCGGGCGGCGCGCGCCGAGAGCTGGTGAATGAAATTGAGATAGCTGCGCAGCAGCTCGGCGTCGCCCAGGCGCCGTGCCGCCGTGGGCAGGCTGGCGAGCATGAGCGAGATCACCTCGCCGGAGGTCATGGACGCCAGCTTCATGGCCGCCGTCACCACATCGATGATGACGTCCTCGCCCACCTCCTTGACCACCAGCGGCATC
>JALVEM010000138.1 GCA_027030825.1 Thiohalobacter sp. | reverse complement strand
CACTGCGATGCCCTTGCGCTCGGCCACCGCACGCACCAGCCCGGCCAGGGTCCGGGCCATGGCCGAGGGCCGCACGATGTGGCGCTGCGCGACGGGAAACAGGAATTCGTAGTCGATCGGGTTGACCACCACCACCCGGGCGCCGGCCAGCGCAGCCATGCGCAGGCGATGGCCGAGGATGGGCTGCTCCTTGCGCAGCCAGCTGCCGATCAGCAGAAAGGCGTCCGAGCGGCCGAAGTCCTCGATGGTCTGCCCGAGCGACGGGAAGGACGGCATGGCTTCCTCGTCGCTGAAGTCGAGGGTGCGCAGCCGATGATCGATATTGGCGCTGCCCAGGGCCTCGGCGAGGCGGCCCAGCAGGTACATCTCCTCCAGGGTCGCCGAGGGCGAAACCAGCACGCCCAGTGCGTCGCCATCGTCACCGACGGTCTCCTTCAGCCGCGGCACCAGGGCATCCAGCGCCGTCTCCCAGTCGACATCACGCCACTCGCCATCCTGCTTCATGGCCGGCGCCTTCAGACGATCCGGAGACTGGATGCCCTCGCAGGCGAAACGGTCGCGATCGGAGAGCCAGACCTCGTTGATTTCCTCGTTCTCGCGCGGCACCACGCGCATGACCTCGCCGCGGCGCTGATGGATTTCGATGTTCGACCCCACGCAGTCGTGCGGTGCGATCGAGGGGCTGGCGGTCATCTCCCAGGCCCGGGCCCGGAACCGGAAGGGTTTGGAGGTGAGCGCGCCGACCGGGCAGACGTCGATGACGTTGCCGGAGAGTTCGGAGGTGAGCGACTGCGCGACATGGGTGCGGATCGCGGTGTGCTCGCCGCGCCCGATGCCGCCCAGCTCCTTGATGCCGGCGATGTGTTCCAGGAAGCGCACGCAGCGGGTGCAGAGGATGCAGCGGGTCATCTCGGTGGCGACCAGCGGCCCGATGTCCTCGTCCGCGACCGCGCGCTTGGCCTCGGCATAGCGCGACCGGTCACGGCCGTACTCGAGTGCGATGTCCTGCAGCTCGCATTCGCCGCCCTGATCGCAGATGGGACAGTCGAGCGGATGGTTGATGAGCAGGAACTCCATCACCGACTGCTGCGCCTCGCGGGCGTAGTCGGAGTCGGTGCGCACCACCATGCCGTCCATCACCGGCGTGGCGCAGGCCGGCAGCGGCTTGGGCGCCTTTTCCACCTCCACCAGGCACATGCGGCAGTTGGCCGCCACCGGCAGCTTGCGGTGGTAGCAGAAGCGCGGCACGGGGATGCCGTGGGCATCGGTGACCTCGATGATCATCTGCCCCTTCCGGGCAGGGTAGGTCTTCCCGTTGATGGTGATCTCGATGGCGTCCGAATCCGGCGTCCCGGGCTGTGCACTCATGCCGCCGCTCCCATCTTCTCTTCGACCAGAGACCGCTTGTGTTCGATCATGTACTGGAATTCCTCCCGGAAATGACGGAGGAAACTCTGTACCGGCCAGGCGGCCGCATCCCCGAAGGCGCAGATGGTGTGGCCCTCGATGTGGCCGGCGGCCGACTCCAGCAGTTCCAGATCCTCCGGGCGGCCCTGCCCGTCGTGGATGCGCTTGATGACGCGGTACATCCAGCCGCAGCCCTCCCGGCACGGCGTGCACTGGCCGCAGGACTCGGCATAGTAGAAGCGCGAGATCCGCAGCAGCGCCTTGACCATGCAGGTGGAATCGTCCATGACGATCATGCCGCCCGAACCCAGCGCCGAACCGGCCTGGGCCAGCGAATCGTAGTCCATGGTGCAGTTCATGATGATGTCCGCCGGCAGCACGGGCATGGAGGAGCCGCCGGGAATGACCGCCTTGAGCTTTCTGCCCTCCCGCACGCCGCCGGCCATCTCGAGCAGTTCCGGGAAAGGCGTGCCCAGCGGGATCTCGTAGTTGCCCGGCCGCTGCACGTGCCCGGAGACGGAGAAGATCTTCTCGCCGCCGTTGTTGGGCTTGCCGAGGTTCAGGAACCAGTCGGCGCCATTGCGCATGATGGCGGGTACCGAGGCCAGGCTCTCGGTGTTGTTGATGGTGGTGGGCTTGCCGTAGAGGCCGAAGTTGGCCGGGAACGGCGGCTTGAAGCGCGGCTGGCCCTTCTTGCCTTCCAGCGAGTTGAGCAGCGCCGTCTCCTCGCCGCAGATGTAGGCGCCGGCGCCGAGATGCGAGTACAGGTCGAAGTCCACGCCGGAGCCCAGGATGTCGCGGCCCAGATAGCCGGCATCATAGGCCTCCCGCAGGGCCGCCTCGAAACGCTCGAAGGGCTCGTGGTGGAACTCGCCGCGCATGTAGTTGTAGCCCACGGTGGCGCCGATGGCGTAACCGGCGATCGCCATGCCCTCGATCAGCGCATGCGGGTTGAAGCGCAGGATGTCGCGGTCCTTGCAGGTGCCGGGCTCGGACTCGTCCGAGTTGCAGACGATGTACTTCTGCACCGGCGCATTGCGCGGCATGAAGCTCCACTTCAGCCCGGTCGAGAAACCGGCGCCGCCGCGCCCGCGCAGGGCCGACTTCTTCACCTCCTCGATGATGTCCTCGGGCGGGATCTTCTCGCGCAGGATGCGCTCCCAGGCCTGGTAGCCGCCGACCCTGCGGTAGCTCTCCAGCGTCCAGGGCTCGTCGAACTGCAATGTGGTGAAACAGACCTGATTGACCATGTTCACTCCAGCGCGTCGAGGATCTCGTCCACCTTCTCGGGCGTGAGACGCTCGTGGTAGTGGCCGTCGACGGCCATCATGGGAGCGCCGCAGCAGGCCGCCAGGCACTCCTCTTCCTTCTTGAGGTAGATGCGCCCGTCCGGCGTCGATTCACCCAGCCGGATGCCGAGCTTCTTCTCCACATGCGCCACGATCTCCTCGGCCCCGCACAGCATGCAGGAGATGTTGGTGCAGATGGCCACGGTGTGGCGGCCGACCGGCTTCGTCTCGATCATGGAATAGAAACTCGCCACCTCGTAGACCGAGACCGGCGGCATGTCGAGATAGCGGGCGATGGCGTCCATGTGCCGCGTCTCCACCCAGCCGTGATGATGCTGCACGGCATGCAGGGCGGCGAGCACGGCCGACTGCTTCCGGTCCGGCGGATACTTCGCGAGCCAGCGGTCGATCTCTTCCCGCACCTCGGCGGGGAGCTCGTAGTCGGTCTTCTCTTCGCTGCACTGCATGAGCGGATCCTCTAGCGGTCGATCTCGCCGAACACGATGTCCTGGGTGCCGATCACGGCCACCACGTCGGCCAGCATGTGGCCGCGCACCATCTCGTCGAGACCGGCGAGATGGGCGAAGCCGGGCGCGCGGATCTTGACCCGGAACGGCTTGTTGGCGCCGTCGGAGACGATGTAGACGCCGAACTCGCCCTTGGGATGCTCGACGGCGGCATAGGCCTCGCCTTCCGGGACACAGTAGCCCTCCGAGAACAGCTTGAAGTGATGAATGAGCGCTTCCATGTCGCGCTTCATCTCCTCGCGCCGCGGCGGCGCCACCTTGTGGTCGTCGACCATCACCGGACCGGGGTTGTTGCGCAGCCAGTCGATGCACTGGCGGATGATGCGGTTGGACTGGCGCATCTCCTCCATGCGCACCAGGTAGCGGTCGTAGCAGTCGCCGTTGCGGCCCACGGGGATGTCGAACTCGAGCCGGTCGTAGACCTCGTAGGGCTGCTTCTTGCGCAGGTCCCAGGCCACTCCCGAGCCGCGCAGCATGGGACCGGTGAAGCCGAGCTGCATGGCGCGTTCCGGCGAGACCACGCCGATGCCGACGGTGCGCTGCTTCCAGATGCGGTTGTCGGTCAGCAGGGTTTCGTACTCGTCGACCTTTTCGGGAAAAC
>JALVEM010000137.1 GCA_027030825.1 Thiohalobacter sp. | reverse complement strand
GGTGAGCCGCTCGCTCCCGAACTTGGGATCGGGGAGCACCTCGCGCTTAACAGCCGCCTTTCTTCTGGACATGTCTGGTTCCTGTTTCCCGCTTCAGTCTGCCTGCACTCAGGACTTGGGGCGTTTGGTGCCGTACTTGGAACGGCCCTGGCGCCGCCCTTCGACACCGGAGGCGTCCAGGGTGCCGCGCACCACGTGATAGCGCACGCCGGGCAGGTCCTTCACGCGACCGCCGCGAATCAGCACCACCGAGTGTTCCTGCAGGTTGTGCCCCTCGCCACCGATGTAACTGGTCACCTCGTAGCCGTTGGTCAGGCGCACGCGCGCCACCTTGCGCAGCGCCGAGTTCGGCTTCTTCGGCGTGGTGGTGTAGACACGCGTGCAGACACCACGCTTCTGAGGACAGGCCTCGAGCGCAGGCACGTTGCTCTTCTCGGGCTTGCGCTTGCGAGGCTTGCGGACTAACTGATTGATTGTTGCCATATAATCCGTCCCGGTCCTTGTACGGAAACGCTTGCTTTCCGCTGACTCAAAACAAACGACAGGCCCGGATTCGGTTCAGGGCCTGTCGGAAAGACGCGCAATTTTAGAGGGGGTATCAGGGGGTGTCAAGCACTTCTTGTGCCGACACCCCGATACCCAGTCGCAGGCGCGGATCAGGACTCGGACGTCTCGTCCGAGGCGGCCTGCTCCGCGGATTCCCCGGCATCGGCGACCTCGCCCTCGACCTCCGGCTCGGGCACCTCGATGACCAGTTCCTCGCCCGTGAAGGCCTCGCCGCCGTGCCGCTGGCGACGACGCTCCTCGTGGTAGGCGAGCCCGGTACCCGCCGGGATCAGACGGCCGACGATGACGTTCTCCTTGAGACCGCGCAGGTCGTCGCGCGCGCCGCGCACCGCGGCCTCGGTCAGCACCCGGGTGGTCTCCTGGAAGGAAGCCGCCGAAATGAACGACTCCGTGGCGAGCGAGGCCTTGGTGATGCCGAGCAGCAGCGGCTCCCAGACCGCCGGCACGCCGCCCTCGCGCTCGACCCGCTCGTTCTCCTCGAACACCCGCGACTTCTCCACCTGCTCGCCCTTGAGGAAGCGGGTGTCGCCGGGGCTGACGATCTCGACCTTGCGCAGCATCTGGCGAATGATCACCTCGATGTGCTTGTCGTTGATCTTGACGCCCTGCAGACGGTAGACGTCCTGGATCTCCTTGACCAGGTAGTCGGCCATCACGGTCACGCCGAGCAGGCGCAGGATGTCGTGCGGATTGGGCTCGCCGTCGGCGATCACCTCGCCCTTCTCGACGTGCTCGCCCTCGAACACGTTGATGTGGCGATACTTGGGAATGAGTTCCTCGTAGGTCTCGCCGTCGGGACCGGTGATGATCAGCCGCTGCTTGCCCTTGGTCTCCTTGCCGAAGGAGACGGTACCGGAACGCTCGGCGAGGATGGCCGGATCCTTGGGCTTGCGCGCCTCGAACAGGTCGGCGACGCGCGGCAGACCGCCGGTGATGTCGCGGGTCTTGGAGGACTCCTGCGGAATGCGCGCGATGACGTCACCGACCTCCACCCGGGCGCCGTCCTCCAGGCCCACGATGGCCCCGGCCGGCAGCAGGTAGTGGGCCGGCATGTCGGTACCCGGAATCTTGACGTCCTCGCCGTTCTCGTCGACCAGCCGGACCATGGGCCGCAGATCGCGGCCGGCGGCACCGCGCTGCTTGGGATCGGTCACCACCAGGCTGGTGAGGCCGGTCACCTCGTCGGTCTTGCGCTCCACGGTGACGCCTTCGACGAAATCGGTGAAGCGGGCGATGCCGGCCACCTCGGTCACGATCGGGTGGGTGTGGGGATCCCAGGTGGCGACGACCTCGCCGCCCTTGACCTCGGAGCCGTCCACCACGCTGAGCACGGCGCCGTAGGGCACCTTGTAGCGTTCGCGCTCGCGGCCGTTGGCGTCGATGACGCCGATCTCGCCGGAACGCGAGACGGCGACCAGCTTGCCTTCCTTGTTGGTCACGGTCTTGATGTTGTGCAGGCGAATGCGGCCTTCGTTCTTCACCTGCACGCTGTTGACGGTGGCCGCCCGGCTGGCCGCGCCGCCGATGTGGAAGGTGCGCATGGTCAGCTGGGTGCCCGGTTCGCCGATCGACTGGGCGGCGATGACGCCGACGGCCTCGCCCACGTTCACCAGATGGCCGCGCGCCAGGTCACGCCCGTAGCACATGGCGCACACGCCGTAGCGGGTCTCGCAGGTGATCGCCGAACGCACCCGGATCTCGTCGATGCCCATCTGCTCGAGGCGCTCGACCCACTTCTCGTCGAGCAGCGTGCCCCTGGGCACGGCCACCTCGTCGCTGCCCGGGGCATAGGTGTCCACGGCCACCACCCGGCCCAGCACCCGCTCGCCCAGCGACTCGACCACGTCGCCGCCCTCGACGATGGGCGTCATGAGGATGCCCTCCTCCGTGCCGCAGTCGTGCTCGGTGACCACCAGGTCCTGCGCCACGTCCACCAGCCGGCGGGTGAGGTAACCGGAGTTGGCGGTCTTGAGCGCCGTGTCGGCCAGGCCCTTGCGTGCGCCGTGCGTGGAGATGAAGTACTGGATGACGTTCAGCCCCTCGCGGAAGTTGGCCGTGATCGGCGTCTCGATGATGGAACCGTCGGGCTTGGCCATCAGGCCGCGCATGCCGGCCAGCTGCCGGATCTGCGCGGCCGAGCCGCGGGCGCCGGAGTCGGCCATCATGAAGATGGAATTGAAGGACTTCTGCTCCACCTCCTTGCCGTCGCGGTCGACGACGATCTCCTTGCCGAGCTTCTCCATCATGGCCCGCGCCACCTGGTCGTTGGTGCGCGACCAGATGTCGATGACCTTGTTGTAGCGCTCGCCGTCGGTCACCAGGCCCGAGGTGTACTGGTATTCGATCTCCTTCACCTCTTCCTCGGCCCGGGCCAGGATCTTCGCCTTCTCCTCCGGAATCACCATGTCCTGGGCCGCGAAGGAGACGCCGGCGCGGGTGGCGTAATGGAAGCCCATGTACATGAGCTGGTCGGCGAAGATGACCGTGTCCTTCAGGCCGAGGCGGCGGTAGCAGGCGTTGAGCACGGCGGAGATGGCCTTCTTGCTCATGTCCTGGTCGACCAGGGAGAAGGGCAGGCCCTCCGGCACGATGTCGTAGATCAGGGCGCGACCCACGACCGTCTCGACCATCCTGGGCGTGCGGATCAGATTGCCCTCCTCGTCCAGATCGGTATCCATGATCCGGACCTTCACCTTCGCGTGGAGATCGACGGCGCCGGTGAGGTAGGCGCGGTGCAGCTCCCGCGTGTCCGAGAACACCATGCCCTCGCCCTTCGCGTTGATCCGTTCGCGGCTCATGTAATAGAGGCCCAGCACCACGTCCTGAGAGGGCACGATGATGGGCTCGCCGTTGGCGGGCGAGAGAATGTTGTTGGTCGACATCATCAGGGCGCGGGCCTCGAGCTGCGCCTCGAGCGACAGGGGCACGTGCACGGCCATCTGGTCGCCGTCGAAGTCGGCGTTGAAGGCGGTGCAGACCAGCGGATGCAGCTGGATGGCCTTGCCTTCGATCAGGACCGGCTCGAAGGCCTGGATGCCCAGACGATGGAGCGTGGGCGCGCGGTTGAGCAGCACCGGATGCTCGCGGATGACCTCCTCGAGGATGTCCCAGACCTCCGGCCCCTCGCGTTCGACCATCTTCTTGGCGGCCTTGATGGTGGTGGCCAGGCCGCGGAACTGCAGCTTGCTGAAGATGAACGGCTTGAACAGCTCCAGCGCCATGCGCTTGGGCAGGCCGCACTGGTGCAGCTTGAGCGTGGGACCGACCACGATGACGGAGCGTCCGGAGTAGTCGACGCGCTTGCCGAGCAGGTTCTGGCGGAAGCGCCCCTGCTTGCCCTTGATCATGTCGGCCAGCGACTTCAGCGGCCGCTTGTTGGAGCCGGTGATGGCGCGGCCGCGGCGGCCGTTGTCGAGCAGGGCGTCCACGGCCTCCTGCAGCATGCGCTTCTCGTTGCGCACGATGATGTCGGGCGCATTGAGCTCGAGCAGACGCTTGAGCCGGTTGTTGCGGTTGATCACCCGGCGGTAGAGATCGTTGAGATCCGAGGTGGCGAAGCGGCCGCCGTCCAGCGGCACCAGCGGACGCAGCTCGGGCGGCAGCACCGGCAGCACGGTGAGGATCATCCACTCCGGCCGGTTGCCGGACTCGATGAAGGCCTCGATGAGCTTGAGCCGCTTGGCCAGCCGCTTGAGCTTGGTCTCGGAATTGGTGTTGGCGATCTCGTCGCGCAGGCGGACGGCCTCGGACTTGAGATCGATGCCGCGCAGCAGCTCGAGCACGGCCTCTGCCCCCATCATGGCCTTGAAGTCGTCGCCGTGTTCCTCGATGGCGTCGAGATAGGCCTCCTCGGTGAGCAGCTGCCCCTTGTGCAGGTCCTGCACCATGCCGGGATCGACGACCACGTAGGCCTCGAAGTAGAGGATGCGCTCGATGTCGCGCAGGGTCATGTCGAGCAGCAGGCCGATGCGAGAGGGCAGCGACTTGAGGAACCAGATGTGCGCCACCGGGCTGGCCAGCTCGATGTGCCCCATGCGCTCGCGGCGCACCTTGGCGAGCGTGACCTCCACGCCGCACTTCTCGCAGACCACGCCGCGATGCTTGAGGCGCTTGTACTTCCCGCACAGGCACTCGTAGTCCTTCACCGGACCGAAGATCTTGGCGCAGAACAGGCCGTCGCGCTCCGGCTTGAAGGTGCGGTAGTTGATGGTCTCCGGCTTCTTGACCTCGCCGTAGGACCAGGAACGAATCATGTCCGGAGAGGCCAGACCGATGCGGATGGCATCGAAGTCGTCCAGCCCTTCCTTGAGTTTCGTCATGCGGAGCAGTTCTCTCATGCTGTTTCCTCGGACTCTCTGAGTCTATGCCTGTACGATGGTCGTCAGTCCTGTTCCAGTTCGATGTTGATGCCCAGCGAGCGGATCTCCTTGACCAGCACGTTGAAGGACTCGGGCATGCCGGCCTCCATGCGATGGTCGCCGTCGACGATGTTCTTGTACATCTTGGTGCGGCCGTTGACGTCGTCGGACTTGACCGTGAGCATCTCCTGCAGCGTGTAGGCGGCGCCATAGGCCTCCAGCGCCCAGACCTCCATCTCGCCGAAGCGCTGGCCGCCGAACTGGGCCTTGCCGCCCAGCGGCTGCTGGGTGACCAGGCTGTAGGGGCCGGTGGAACGCGCATGCATCTTGTCATCCACCAGGTGGTTGAGCTTGAGCATGTGCATGTAGCCCACCGTCACGGGCCGGTCGAAGGGCTCCCCGGTGCGCCCGTCGATGAGGGTCGTCTGCCCCGACTCGGGGAGGTCGGCGAGCCGCAGCATGGCGCGGATCTCCTCCTCGTTGGCGCCGTCGAACACCGGCGTGGCCATGGGCACGCCGTCGCGCAGGTTCTCGGCCAGTTCCAGGATCTCCTCGTCGGAGAGCGAGTCCAGATCCTCCTTCCTGCCGCTGGAGTTGTAGATCTGGTCCAGGAACTTGCGGATCTCGGCCACCTTCGCCTGGGCATCGAGCATCCTCCCGATCTTGATGCCCAGTCCCTTGGCGGCCCAGCCCAGATGGGTCTCGAGCACCTGGCCGACGTTCATGCGCGAGGGCACGCCGAGCGGATTGAGCACGATGTCGACCGGGGTGCCGTCTTCCAGATAGGGCATGTCCTCGACCGGCACGATCATGGAGATGACGCCCTTGTTGCCGTGCCGGCCGGCCATCTTGTCGCCGGGCTGGATACGGCGCTTGACCGCGAGATACACCTTGACCATCTTCAGCACGCCCGGCGCCAGGTCGTCGCCGGCGGTGATCTTGCGGCGCTTCTCCTCGAGCTGCCGGTCGAAGTCCTCGCGCAGCTGGCGGATCTGCTCGGCGGCGGCCTCGAGCTGGGCGTTGGCCTCCTCGTTGCGCAGCCGGATCTCGAACCACTTCTCGCGATCGAGCCCCTCGAGATAGCCCTTGGTGACCTTGCCGCCGGGCTTGAGGCCCTTGGGGCCGCCTTCGGCCGTCTTGCCGACCAGCAGCTGCTCGACGCGGCGGTAGATGTCGGCCTCCATGATGCGCATCTGGTCGGTGAGGTCCTTGCGGACGCGCTCGAGGGCCTCTTCCTCGATCTGCAGGGCGCGCTTGTCCTTCTCCACGCCGTCGCGGGTGAAGACCTGCACGTCGATCACGGTACCGTCCATGCCCGAGGGCACCCGCAGCGAGGTGTCCTTCACGTCGGAGGCCTTCTCGCCGAAGATGGCGCGCAGCAGCTTCTCCTCCGGGGTGAGCTGGGTCTCGCCCTTGGGCGTGACCTTGCCGACCAGGATGTCGCCCGGCTTCACCTCGGCGCCGATGTAGACGATGCCGGACTCGTCGAGGCGCGCCAGCGCCGCCTCGCCCACGTTGGGGATGTCGCTGGTGATCTCCTCGGCGCCCAGCTTGGTGTCGCGCGCATAGCAGGTGAGCTCCTCGATGTGGATGGTGGTGAAGCGGTCCTCCTGCACCACCCGCTCGGAGATGAGGATGGAGTCCTCGAAGTTGTAGCCGTTCCAGGGCATGAAGGCCACCAGCATGTTCTGGCCCAGCGCCAGCTCGCCCATGTCGGTGGACGGACCGTCGGCCAGCACGTCGCCGCGGGCGATGACGTCGCCGGGCTTGACCAGCGGCCGCTGGTTGATGCAGGTGTTCTGGTTGGAACGGGTGTACTTGGTCAGGTTGTAGATGTCCACGCCGGAGGTGCCGGGCTCGACCTCGTCGTCGTTGACGCGCACCACGATGCGCGCGGCATCCACCGAATTGACCACGCCGCCGCGGCGCGCCACCACGGTGACACCGGAATCCACCGCCACGGTGCGCTCCATGCCGGTGCCGACCAGCGGCTTCTCGGCCTTGAGCGTCGGCACCGCCTGGCGCTGCATGTTGGAGCCCATCAGCGCCCGGTTGGCGTCGTCGTGCTCCAGGAAGGGGATCAGGGAGGCGGCCACCGAGACGATCTGCTTGGGCGAGACGTCGATGAAGTCCACCTTGTCCGGCGTGGACAGGGTGAACTCGTTCTGGTGCCGGCAGGACACCAGCTCGTCGGTCAGCCGGTTGTTCTCGTCGATCGAGGCATTGGCCTGGGCGATGACGTACTGCCCTTCCTCGATGGCCGACAGATAGACCACCTCGTCGGTCACCACGCCGTCGACCACCTTGCGGTAGGGCGTCTCCAGGAAGCCGTACTCGTTGGTGCGGGCATAGACGGCCAGCGAGTTGATGAGCCCGATGTTCGGACCTTCCGGCGTCTCGATGGGGCACACCCGCCCGTAGTGCGTGGGATGCACGTCGCGCACCTCGAAGCCGGCCCGCTCGCGGGTGAGCCCGCCGGGGCCGAGCGCCGAGACGCGCCGCTTGTGGGTGATCTCCGAGAGCGGGTTGTTCTGGTCCATGAACTGCGAGAGCTGGCTGGAGCCGAAGAACTCCTTGATGGCCGCCGCCACCGGCTTGGCGTTGATGAGCTCCTGCGGCATCAGCCCCTCGCTCTCGGCCAGCGAGAGCCGCTCCTTGACGGCGCGCTCCACGCGCACCAGGCCGATGCGGAAGACGTTCTCGGCCATCTCGCCGACGCAGCGGATGCGGCGGTTGCCGAGGTGATCGATGTCGTCCACGTAGCCGTGGCCGTTGCGGATCTCGACCAGGGTGCGCAGCACGTCGACGATGTCGGACATGTCGCCGTACTGCTCGCACAGCCGCTTCGACTCCTCGTCGTTGCGCGAGCACAGGTACTTGCCGTCGTAGAGGATGCCCGGCCCGGTGACCTCGTCGCGACCCAGCCTGCGGTTGAACTTCATGCGGCCGACGGCGGAGAGATCGTAGCGGTCGGAGGTGAAGAACAGGTTGTGGAACAGGTTCTGGGCCGCTTCCTTGGTCGGCGGCTCGCCGGGTCGCATCATGCGGTAGATCTCGACCTGGGCCTCGAGCTGGCTGGAGGTCGGATCGAGGCGCAGCGTCTCCGAGATGTAGGGGCCGCGATCGAGATCGTTCGTGAACAGGGTGTCGACCTGCTCGATGCCGGCGGCGATCATGCGATCGATCATGTCCTCGGTGATCTCGTCGTTGGCGCGGCCGATGAGTTCCCCGGTCTCGGGGTCGACCATGTCGCGGGCCAGCACCTTGCCGACCAGATAGTCCCTGGGCACGACGAGGCGGGTCACGCCGGCCTTGTCGAGCTGGCGGATGTGGCGGGCGGTGATCCGGCGGCCCTCCTCGACGATCACCTCGTCGCCGATCCGGATATCGAAGGTGGCCGTCTCGCCGCGCAGGCGCTCGGGCACCAGATCGAGGGTGATCTCGTCCTTGCCCAGGTGGAAGGTGTTGGTCTCGAAGAACAGGGCGAGGATTTCCTCGTCGCTGTAGCCGAGTGCGTGCAGGAGGATCGTCGCCGGCAGCTTGCGGCGGCGGTCGATGCGCACGAACACGTTGTCCTTCGGATCGAACTCGAAGTCCAGCCAGGAGCCGCGGTAGGGGATGACCCGCGCCGAATAGAGCACCTTGCCGGAGGAATGGGTCTTGCCCTTGTCGGTGTCGAAGAACACGCCCGGCGAGCGGTGGAGCTGGGAGACGATGACGCGCTCGGTGCCGTTGACGATGAAGGTGCCGTTCTCCGTCATCAGCGGCATCTCGCCGAAATAGACCTCCTGCTCCTTGATGTCCTTGATGGTCTTCTGACCCTCGGCCCCGTCCTTGTCATAGATGACCAGGCGCACGAGCGCGCGCAGGGGCGCCGCATAGGTCATGCCGCGCAGCTGGCATTCCTTGACATCGAACACGGGGTCGCCGAGCCGGTAGCTCACGTACTGAAGCTCGGCATTGCCCGAATAGCTGGTGATCGGGAAGACGGACGAGAAGGCCGCGTGAAGCCCCTTGTCCATGCGGTCCTCGGGCGCACGATCCGTCTGAAGAAAATCCCGGTATGACTCGATCTGGGTCGCCAGCAGGTAGGGGACCTCGAGAATACTGGGACGCTTGCCGAAGTCCTTGCGGATGCGTTTCTTTTCGGTGAAGCTGTAGCCCATCGTCTTCCTCTCGTTCAATGCCAGAATGCACGTACGCAGGGCGTAGCGTGGCGTGACTTGCCGGACGGCAAACGGAAACAGGCCGGCAGCATTTCGCTACCAGCCGGAAACTTCGGGATGAAGGGGGGCCTGCGCCCCCCTCGCCTGCGTTTGTCCAATCGCTTACTTGACCTCGACGGTTGCGCCGGCCTCTTCGAGCTGCTTCTTGATCTCTTCGGCCTCGTCCTTGCTGACGCCTTCCTTGATGGTGGCGGGCACGTTCTCCACCATCTCCTTGGCTTCCTTCAGGCCCAGGCCGGTGATGGCGCGCACGGCCTTGATCACGGCCACCTTGTTGGAGCCGAAGCTGGTCATCACCACGTCGAACTCGGTCTTCTCCTCGGCGGCGGCGGCCTCGCCACCGGCAGCGCCGGCGGCCGGAACGGCGGCCACGGCAGCCGCGGCCGAGACGCCGAACTTCTCTTCCATGGCCTCGATGAGGTCAACGATCTCCATCACGGTCATGTTGGAGATGGCTTCAAGGATCTCTTCTTTGGAAACGGACATGTCGATCTACTCCTGAATCAATGTGAATACCACGGATTGTTCATGAAACGTGAAGCGAAGGCCCTGCCGTGATCAGGCGGCTTCCTGCTTCTGGTCGCGAATGGCGGCCACCGTGCGAACCAGCTTGCCCGGCACCTCGTTGAGGGTGCGGACGAACTTCTCGACCGGCGCCTTCATCACGGCCATGAGCATGGACAGTGCCTGCTCGCGCGTGGGCAGGCTGGCCAGGCGTTCGATGTCGTTGGCGGGAAGCATCTCGCCGCCGACCGCGACGAACTTCACCTGCAGCAGCTCGTGCTCCTTGGCGAAGTCCTTGATCACGCGAGCGGCCGCCCCCGGGTCCTCCATGGAGAACGCCAGCAGCAGCGGCCCGACGAGTCCGTCGCGGATGCACTCGAACTCCGTGCCTTCCACGGCACGCCGCGCCAAAGTGTTCTTGACGACGCGCAGATAGACCCCCCCTTCGCGCGCGTTCTTGCGCAGGGCGGTCATTTCCTCCACGGTCAATCCGCGGTATTCCGCGGCCACTGCGGAATAGGCCTTGCTGGCCACTTCCGCCACTTCGGCAACGACAGCCTTCTTCTGTTCCAGGTTCATTGCCATCGTCTACCTCCTGCAGGACTGCGGGCCCATTCCCGCATCCAGGATGAAACCGGCGATGCCGGCATCACGGTGTGGCCACGGACTTGCGTCATGGCTTCACCGTCTGCGCAGGCGGGAATCCCTTTGAGCGGCGAGGCCGCACCTGCGGTCTTTGACAGCTGCCCGCCCGGGGCGGGCACGCCACCAATGCCTGTTCGGCCGGACGGTCAGGCGACCGCCGACTGATCGATCTGCAGCCCCGGCCCCATGGTGGTGGAGACCGTGACCTTCTTCATGTAGGTGCCCTTGGCGGAGGCCGGCTTGGCCTTCTGCAGGTCCGAGAGCAGGGCCGCCAGGTTCTCCTTGAGCGCCTGATTGTCGAAATCCACCTTGCCGATGGTCGCGTGCACGATGCCCGCCTTGTCGGTGCGGTAGCGCACCTGGCCGGCCTTGGCGTTCTTCACCGCCGCCTCGACGTCCGTCGTCACGGTGCCGACCTTGGGATTGGGCATCAGCCCGCGCGGACCCAGGATCTGGCCCAGCTGGCCGACCACGCGCATGGCATCGGGCGTGGCGATGACCACGTCGAAATCCAGGTTGCCCTTCTTGATCTCCTCGGCGAGATCCTCGAAGCCGACCACGTCGGCCCCGGCGGCCTTCGCCTTCTCGGCGTTCTCGCCCTGGGCGAAGACGGCCACGCGGACCTCCTTGCCGGTACCGTGAGGCAGCACGGTGGAGCCACGCACCACCTGGTCCGACTTGCGGGGATCGACGCCGAGGTTCACCGCCACGTCGACGGACTCGCGGAACTTGACCTTGCTGAGCTCCTTGAGCAGGGAGAAGGCCTCGTCCGGGTCGTAGACCTTGCCGGGTTCGACCTTCTCGCGAATCATCTTCTGTCGCCTGGAAAGCCTGGCCATCTCACATGCCCTCCACGTCGATGCCCATGCTGCGGGCGGTGCCTGCGATGGTGCGCACGGCGGCATCGAGATTCGCCGCGGTGAGATCGGGCTCCTTGGTCTTCGCAATCTCCTCGAGCTGCTCGCGCGTCACCTTGCCTACCTTCTGGGTGTTGGGCGTGCTGGAGCCCTTCTCGATGCCGGCGGCCTTCTTCAGCAGCACGGAGGCCGGCGGCGTCTTGGTGACGAAGGTGAAGCTGCGGTCGTTGTAGACCGTGATCACCACGGGGACCGGCATCCCCTTCTCGAGATTCTGCGTCTGGGCGTTGAACGCCTTGCAGAACTCCATGATGTTCACGCCGTGCTGGCCCAGGGCCGGGCCGACGGGCGGACTGGGATTGGCCTCACCTGCAGGGACCTGCAGCTTGATGTAGGCCTCGATCTTCTTTGCCATGTGTTTCTCCTTGCGGGTGCTTGCGCCTTGCGGCTCCCCGTCGATTCCAGGTAATCAACGCGCGCAGTGGAACCCGGTCACCGCCTCAGGCCTTCTCCACCTGACCGAAGTCGAGCTCCACCGGGGTGGAACGGCCGAAGATGGAAACGGCCACCCTGAGCCGGTTCTTGTCGTAGTTGACCTCTTCCACCACGCCATTGAAATCGTTGAAGGGCCCGTCGATGACCCGCACCACCTCGCCGACCTCGAACAGGACCTTGGGACGCGGCTTCTCCGCCCCCTCCTGGATCCGGTTCAGGATCTGCTCCGCCTCGCGGTCGCTGATCGGCGCAGGGCGGTCGGACGTGCCGCCGATGAAACCGAGGACGCGGGGCACGCTCTTGACGAGATGCCAGGTGTCGTCGTCCATCTCCATCTGCACGAGCACGTAGCCCGGGAAGAACTTGCGCTCGCTCTTGCGCTTCTGGCCCTCCCGCATCTCGACCACCTCTTCGGTGGGTACCAGGATCTCGCCGAACCTGTCCTCCATGCCGGCGCGCTTGATGCGCTCCTCGAGCGAGCGCTTCACCTGGTTCTCGAATCCCGAATAGGTCTGTACGACGTACCAGCGCTTTGCCATGCGAATCAGCTCCCGAGGCCTGTCAGGGTCTGCACCATCCACAGCATGAACATGTCGACGAGCCAGAGCATGATGCCGATGACCAGCACCATGCCGAAGACCAGCAGCGTCGTGTGCAGGGTCTCCTGGCGCGACGGCCAGACGACCCGGCGCACCTCGTTGCGTGTCTCGACGACGAATCCCAGCACCCGGCGACCGACCGCCGTGGTCAGCGCGATGGCCGTCGCGACCCCGACCGCTGCGAGCACGCCAAGCACGCGCACCAGCAGAAGCTGGTCCTCGAAATAGTGAAAGGCGAATACCGCCGCCACCAGGATCGCGATGGACGCGCCCAGTTTCACGGTATCCAGCCCGCCGGTCTGATCGGCCTCGGACTTGCTGCTCATGGAACCCCGGTTTTGCCAAGGAGGGGCATCATACCAGAAAAGACAAGAAAACCCACCCGCCACTCCCATGGCGGAATCAGGGTTTTCGGCAATTCCGGCGTGTTCTTCCTGCCCGTTCCGTGAATTTGGCAGGCCAGGAGGGAATCGAACCCCCAACCTGCGGTTTTGGAGACCGCCGCTCTGCCAATTGAGCTACTGGCCTATGTTTCGTGAGGAGTGAGGAAGCGAGGGGTGAGGGGGAGACAACTTCAGCACCCCTCTCTCCTCACGCCTCGCTCCTCACACCTTACTCGATGATCTTGGAGACGACGCCGGCGCCGACGGTGCGGCCACCCTCGCGAATGGCAAACCGCAGACCTTCCTCCATCGCAATCGGCGCTATCAGCGACACCGTCATCTTCACGTTGTCGCCAGGCATCACCATCTCCACGCCCTCCGGCAGATCCACCGCACCCGTCACGTCCGTCGTGCGGAAATAGAACTGCGGTCGATACCCGTTGAAAAACGGCGTGTGGCGACCGCCCTCCTCCTTCGAGAGCACATACACCTCCGCCTCGAACTTCGTGTGCGGCGTAATC
>JALVEM010000136.1 GCA_027030825.1 Thiohalobacter sp. | reverse complement strand
CGGCGAATCTCACCCGCGGTTTCCGGGTCGAGGGCATGGAACTCCTCTCCGTGCGACGCCTCGACGAGGTGGTCGGGCAGGCCAGCGAGCTTCTCCTGTAATCTCCTGGCTTCAGCCGGGAGCCACGTCGACGCAGTAGCGGCGGATCAGTCGGCGCAGCAGGTCGAGCATGGGCTCGATCCGGTCGATACGGAGATACTCGTCCGGCTGGTGCGCCTGGGCGATGTCGCCGGGCCCGAGCACCACGGTGTCCATGCCGAGCGCGTTGAGGAAAGGACCCTCGGTGGCGAAGGCCACCGTCTCCGCGGCATGGCCGGTGAGGGCCTCGGTGGTGCGCACCAGGTCGGCCTCGGCGGGGGTGTCCATCGGCGGTGCCCCCTCGAACAGGGGGCGGAAACGCACGGTGAGGCCGCTGCCCTCCAGCGCTGCGCGCACGGTGGCGTGGATCTCCTCGCGCAGGGTGTCGATGGCCATGCCGGGCAGGGGGCGGCAGTCGATGTGCAGCTCGCAGCGGGCGCAGATGCGGTTGGGGTTGTCGCCGCCCTCGATCCGGCCGAGGTTCATGGTGAGCACCGGTACCTCGAACGCCTCGTCGCGCCACAGGCGCTGGGTTCTCTCCCGCCACTGCAGCAGCGCGCCGATGGCCCGGTGCATGCCTTCCAGGGCATTGCGTCCCAGCCGCGGGTCGGAGGAGTGGCCCGCCTCGCCCAGGATCTCGATCGCCTCCATGAAGATGCCCTTGTGGCGGCGCACGGGGCGCAGGCCGGTGGGTTCGCCGATCAGGGCGTGCCGGGCCCGGGGGCGGCCGGCCTCGACCAGGGCGCGGGCACCGGCCATGGTGCTCTCCTCGTCGGCCGTGGCCAGGAGGATCAAGGGGGCCTTGAGCGCGGTTTCGGGAACCTCGCGGGCCGCCTCGATGGCCAGCGCCAGAAAGGCCTTCATGTCACAGGTGCCCAGCCCGTAGAGGCGTCCGTCCGCCTCGGTGAGCCGGAAGGGATCGTGCCGCCAGCGGCTGGCGTCGAAGGGCACGGTGTCCGTGTGACCGGCCAGCACCAGGCCGCCGGCGCCCCGGCCCCGACTCGCGATCAGGTTGGCCTTGCCCGGCAGCCCGGGCACGGGCAGGATCTCGGTACGAAAGCCCGCGGCCCGCAGCCAGTCGTCGAGCAGAAACAGCACCGGTTCGTTGGGCTGGTCATAGGCCGGGCTCACGCTGCTCACCGAAGGCGTGGCGATCAGGCCTTCGAGCATGCGGCGCAGTGAAGGCTGGCTGGTCATGGATTCGCCTCGTTGGAAAAGGATCATGGTAGAACATTCATCACCGGACTGGCAGCGGCTCGAGGACTATGCCTTTGCGGACTCGGCGAATGCCGGACGGTGGGCCTGGGAGTTTCTGCGCCGCAATCCCGGCTATCGCCGGGACCATGCCCGTTTCATGCAGACCTGGCGGGCGCTTGAGGCGGACTACGGCAGCCCGCCGAACCGGGATTTCCTGCGCTGGAAGCAGGACCCGAGGGCCTGGGTGCCGGCCGAGGCGGCCAGTGGCGGCGAGTGCCGGGTGGACGAGGACAAGGTGCTCATCGAGTGCGCGCTGGGCGCGAAATACGGTTTCTACAAGTTTCCGCCGGATCCGGCGGACGACGATCCCGACATCGAATGGCGGCCGTTGCCGGAGACGCCACCCTTCGAGGACTGCGAGGGGATCGAGCACGGAATCACGCTCTGCTTCGATCCCGCTCTGCCGCTTCGGCCACAGCTCGAGGCCGCCGGCCGCCGCCTGGCGGCGCGCCAGGCCAGCCTGCGGCGGCAGGGGCTGCGCATGAAACGGGTGCGCGACCGGCGCGACCGCTGGCTCGCCTGCCTGCGGCTGCTGGATGCCGAGACGGCCGGAGCTTCTGACGAAGCGATCGCGGTGGTGCTGTTCGACGGCGATGCTGCAGTACTCGCCGACTGCCGCCGCGAGGCCCACGCCCTGCGCGATGGCGGCTATCGCGAGATCGCCTTCTATCCAGAGTAACCCGCTCTCCCGGAAGACGGGTCCGAAACAATGCAGCCACGATGTATCCCCTGGGCGTCTCTGATCCATAACGCAGAGGACGCAGAGATATTTCTGTTGTTTGTGACTTCCACGTCGTCACGCACGAAGTATCGTGAAGCGATGCAAAGATACGGGACCCCGACAACGAAGCTGCTGTTTCAACGTATCAGGTGCCTTTTCGAGGTTCCGTCTCCTTCCCTTGGCGCTGCGGTCGGGTATCGGTCGGGACAGCGGTGATGATAGTCATTCCGTACGAAACGTTTTCTTCTCCTGCGTCATTCCGGCCAAGCGACCCCGGCCTTGAGCCGGGGGAGCGCGAGCCGGAATCCAGCGACCCCGTTCATCCATGCCGCTGCGGTTGATGCTCTTCTGGATTCCGGATCGGTGCTGCGCACCGTCCGGAATGACCGATGCGGGAATGGCCACGGAATACACCGAATCCACGGAAGGGGACTCTTCCGGGGTATCTGATTCATGACGCAGAGGACGCAAAGGCGCAGAGTGCGCAGAGGGGAATATTGATTTCTTTACCACAGGCGTCATCGTTGTCATTCAGCCAGGCTGGCTTTCCTGGTCATACCAGCCAGGTTTTTTCCCGATCATTCCGGGCGAGCGGTTCTTTCTTCAGTCATTCCGGGCGAGCGGTTCTTTCTTCAGTCATTCCGGGCGAGCGGTTCTTTCTTCAGTCATTCCGGGCGAGCGGAGCGAGACCCGGAATCCAGAAACCACGCGCATCCTTGATGCCTCGACCAATGTTTCCCCTGGATCCCGGATAGCCCGCTGCGCGGGCTTCCGGAATGACTGGAATGTGTGAATTCAGGATAAGCACTGAGTTCCATACGGCGCGTGTTCTACGGGATGAACAAGGATGAATGGCCCGCAATGCGAGCCATGCGGGTTCTCGACAACGTCGCCGTCATCCCCTCGAGACATCGATCAGCTACCTTTCGAGGTGACGGCTCACGCTCGTGTCCGCTCCCCTGGCCGGGGAATACATGAACAATCATTCTCTTTGCGTACTCTGCGCCTTTCTGTGTCTTCCGTGGCCATTCCCGTCATTCCGGACTCGCCGAAGGCGAGATCCGGAATCCAGGAAAGGGAATGAACCAGCTTGGCACAGGTTTGAGTGGTTTCTGGATTCCGGCTCGCGCGCCCCGGCACAAGCCGGGTCGCTTGGCCGGAATGACGCAGACAGGGAAGAACCGGCTTCCCCGGAAGGAGCAGAAAGAAAGCCCGTCGGACTGAATGACAACGATGACGCCTGTGGTAAAGAAATCAATATTCCCCTCTGTGTTCTCTGTGCCTCTGCGTCCTTTGCGTTATCCATCAGATACTCCGAAAAGAATTGCTTTCCGTGATTTCCGTGTTTTCCGTGGCTATCACAACCAGGCATCATGAATTCCGGCAGCCAGTTCCCGCAGGCGCGCGCGGTCGAGCTTGCCGGTGCGCGTGCGGGGGAGGGCGGCGATGCGCCGGATGCTTCGGGGGCGTTCCCATGAAGGCAGATGCGCCCGGCACCAGTCCTCGATCACGCCGGCCCCGATGTCGCCTTCGTGGAAAAGCACCAGGCGTTCTCCCCAGACCGGGTCCTCGACGGCCGTGACGCCTGCGGCCACGATGCCCGGACAGGCCAGCAGTTCGGCCTCGAGTCGTTCGGGATCGACCAGGTGCCCGCCCGTGTTCAGCACGGTGTCGGCGCGTCCGTGCAGCATGAGTCTGCCGGCCTCGTCGAGTCGGCCCAGGTCGCTGGTGATCAGGGTGCGGTTTATCGCATCCGTTGCCAATTCCTGCTCGCCCAGGTAGCCGTGCATGACCATGGGGCCGGTGACCTTCACTCGACCGACGACGTCGTCTGCACCGGCGGGTTCGATGTCGAGATGCACGCCGGGCAGCGGACGGCCCACGCAGCCCGGTTGCCAGTTCCCGTCCACCTTTGCCAGAGTGACGTGAGAGGCCGTCTCCGTCATGCCCCAGGTCACATGGAGCGGCCAGCCCCGGGCCTGCGCGGCATCCGCCAGCGACTTCGAGAGCGGGCCACCGCCAATCAGCACGGCCTGCAGCGAGGCCGGCGCCGGCCCGTCGTCCGCTGCCAGCAGGGCGTGCAGCATGGCCGGCACCAGCGAGACATGCGTGATGCCTTCCTGCCGCACGAGATCGAGTGCACGACAGGGGTCGAACCGGTTCAGGAAATGGACCCGGGCCCCGGTGGCCAGCACCCGGACCGGGATCATCAGGCCGCCGGCATGATCCATGGGCAGACAGGCCAGCCAGCGGTCCGATGTCTGGAGTTCCAGCGCTGCAGCCGTGGCACGAGCCGAGGCCGCCAGGGTCCGGGGTCCATGGCGTGCGAAGTGTGGTTTGCCGCTGGAGCCGCTGGTGGCGAGCAGCAGGGTCGGATGCACGGTCTCGGTGCGCCGGGCCGGGACCCCGGTCGTGAGCGGGATCCGGGCGATGCCGGGCGGAAGCGTCACATCCGGATCGGCAATGGCCTGGATGCACCCGCTACCGGCCAACAGTTGGGCAAGCCGGGAGGCGGGCAGGGGATGCAGCGGCAGTGCGGTCAGCCCGGCACGCAGGGTGGCCAGGACATGGAACGCCAGCGCGCCGCGATCGGCCATGATCAGTGCGATCGGCGTGTCGGAACGGGCGTTCGTTGCCAGTCGTCGGGCCAGGGCATCGACACGCTCGGCGAGCGCCTGCCATGTGAGTGCATTTCCGTCCGGGAACGTCCAGGCGACGGCATCCGGTCGTTGCCGGTGCTGCTTCTCGAGCCAGTCGGAGACGGGATCGTCAGGCAGCATTCGGTATTGGCCGGGTACCCCGATGCACACAGGCGATGCCGAAGGAGAGGTTGCGGTAGCTCACGTCAGAGAAGCCCGCGGCACGGAAGATCCCGGCCAGTGTCTCCTGGTCCGGAAAGGCCCGGATGGAATCGATGAGGTAGTGATAGGCATCGGGATTGCGCGATATCCAGGCGCCGAGCCTCGGGATGACGAGCCGTGACCAGGCATCGTAGAAGGGCGCCAGCCAGGGCGCGGGCCGCGAGAATTCCAGGCACAGCAAACGCCCGCCCGGTCGCAGCACCCGCCGGATCTCGGAGAGTGTGTCCTCGAGATGGGTGACATTGCGGATGCCGAAGGCGATGGTGACCAGATCGAAGGTCTCGTCGTGAAAGGGGAGGCGTTCGCCGCAGCCGGCCACCCAGCCGATACGCCCGCTCGGGCCCCGCCGGCGGCCCACTTCCATCATGGCCAGACTGGGGTCGCAGACCTGGACCGCACGCTCCGGGTCCGCCAGCTTCCAGGCGATGTCGCCCGTGCCGCCGGCCAGATCCAGCACGTTGCGCGCCCCCGATTGCCTGGCCTCGCGCACCATGAACCACTTCCAGTAGCGGTGCACGCCCATGCTCATGAGGTCGTTCATGAGATCGTAGCGGGGCGCCACGCGCTGGAATACGCTGCGGATCAGTCGGGTGCGGTCTTCTGGGCTGACTCGCTTGCGGCCGAAGGAGCGGGAGAGATCGTCCATGCCCGCGAGTCTGCCAGCAGAGAAACCGCTCGACAAGCTCGGCAGATTGTCAATCCGAGCGGATCAATCCCAGCCGGTGTGCGCGGCGTTCGAAGTGGTCGAGCAGCTCGCGTGCCTGGTGACGGAACAGCCGTTCGATCAGGTGGGCCAGGGGGCCGAGCCGTGCCTCGACTTCGACCCGGAGTTCGATGCGACAACCGTCTTCGGCGGGCCGGAAACGCCAGGCGATGTGCAGCCGCCGGAATGGGCCATCGCTGCCCTGGATGTCGAGTCCCCGGGGCGGTCTGGTGAGGGCACGGGTCCGAAAACGGACCGGCATGGGGCCGGCGCGGACGGTCTGGACGACTTCCATGGCTTCTTCGGTGCGTGCCAGGACGCGGGCATCCTCCCATCCGGGAAGGAAATCCGGATAGCGTTCGATGTCCGCCACCATGGCGTAGAGGCGTTCGCAATCCGCCACGAGGGTTCGCGCATCCTCGAATCGCATGACCGCATGATGCCCTGAACGCCATCGAGGGGAAAGCACTCGGGATCCTGAGAACGTCGCGAGGAGCCGGATGCAGGGCACCGATAAAAAAGGCCCGGCAGATGCCGGGCCACGAGTGCGAGGTCAAGCTGTTGCGATGGTGCGATCAGTTCGGCTTCACGGCGCAGCCGTTGAGCCTGATGGCACCGCTGCCCGGCGGAGTGTTCGGGCACTTGTCGTGGAGATTGGCGATGCCGTCCATGTCATCGTCGTAACGGGCATGCGAGAAGACATTCCAGGGGACGACCTCGAACTTCTGGCTGCCCGGCTTCTTCCAGTAGAGCCGGTAGCCCTGGTTGCCACTGATGTCCTCGTGAAGGAACTGGATGCTGTGCATTCCCTTGCGCAGATACAGCCTGCGGGCCTGCATGGGACGATGCGCCATGCCGTGATGGCCCAGCCAGCGGCTGACCACCTTGCCGTCGATGCGGACCTCCACGGCATCGTCACCATCCAGCGCGAAGGTGTAGGTGCCGTCGGCCGGAATCCGGATTCTGCCTGCCAGCCAGGTGATGTGGCTGTCGTCCGATCCGAAGGGATTGCCGAAGCCGTTGCGTGAATCGTTGTTGACATTGACCAGCTTGAAGGTGCCGTAATGGAGATCCTTGCGGCTGGCATTGGCCCGGAGGGTTCGATCGAAATCGACCGAGCTCGTCGGGTGGATGCGAGTCTTGCGCACGGTCTTCCTGTGCGGATCCCAGGCGTATTCGAAGTCCCAGGTAGCGGCCAGCAGACCGTTCTCGTACTCGCCGCCGGTATGGCTTCCGGCATTGGCGGGGAGAGGTGCGACCTCGAGGGCGACCCAGGTGCCCTTGCGAAGCACGGCGCCGTTGGAATCGATGGCATTGCGCCGCAGCTTCCAGCGGGCCGCAAAGCTGCGGCCCGGCTTCGGCCTGGCATCGGGCCCGCTGATGCGGATCAGGCGCACGAAGGGTTCATAGCCCTGCTTCACCTGCAGCGTGGTGTAGTTGTCCTTCGTGCCGAAGCTGTCCCAGGCGCGATCGCCGTCCATCTCCAGGAAGGCGCGGACGCTGTAGCCCTCGAGGGCCGCGACCCTGCTGCGCCTGCCGGCGGCCTCGATCCGATCCCGGTTCTTCTCGACATTGACCAGCCTGACGATGTCGCCGTGCATGATCTGCTCGGTGCCGCGAATCGCCAGGGTGATCATGCGCCGGGCCGGCTTGTTTTCGTAATCGAAGCCGTCGCCCTTGTCGCCGCGGATGTCGATGTTCGCCACCTTGCGATAGCCCTTCGGCACACCGACGTCGGAGGAGTCGGCCGACGGCGTCCAGCCGACCAGCCAGTGGGCGTCGGAAGGCGGAGTGGGCTCGGGTGCGGGAGTCTTGCCACTGCCGCCCTTGCCGGGCGCGGCGCCGGTTCCTCCGCCATTGCCACCGCCCGTGTCCGTCGAGCCGTCGTCCGTGCCGCCATTGCCTCCGTTGCCGTCGCCGGGTTCGATGACGGGCAGGGGAGTGCCGGCAAAGCCGTCATCGTCGATCGGCACATAGGGCCTGCGATAGGGATGGCAGCCGTTGCGCTCGACCGGCACGCCGGGCAACGAATTCGGGCACTTGTCGAAGGCATCGGCCACGCCGTCCAGATCGGCATCGTATCTGGGGTGCGAGAACCGCTTGTCCGAGACGGGCACGGGTTCCTCGTCGGCCGCCATCGAGGGCAGCTTCCAGTAGAGCGTGAAGTCGTAGAGATCCTCGCCGATGAATTCGACGTGGTGGTAGCCACGCTCGAGACGGATGGTGCGGACCTCGCGCGGCTCGTCCTTGTTGCCGTGGTCTCCGTACCAGCCCGTGACCCGACGGCCGTCGATGCGGACCTCGACCGGATTGTCGCCGTCGACGCCGAAGGCGTATTCGCCGCTCTCCGGCACCTCGATGCGGCCGTTGATGCGCATCACGAAGCGACGATCGTCGCCGAAGGGGTTGCGATACTTGCCGTCGTCCTTCTCCTTGTTGATGGCATCGATGACGTGACGGCCCATGTAGTTGTTCGGATCGGAGGCATTGAGATAGAGGTAGGCGGCCATCTCCAGCGGGTTCTCCGGATGCCGCCTGCCATCGCGGACGCCGGGCATGCCGCGGCGGATCCATTCCTCCAGCATGTCGGGGCCGGGGAAAACCTGGATGCCGGTATCCTTGAAGAAGAAATGCCCGTCCTTCTCTGTCAGGTGCGCATTCATGATGCGGGGGGCGGAATCGATGTCACGGATCCGGATGTGCCGGTTCGTGTACCAGGCCGCGAAGTTCAGGCCCGGGTCATAGGCATTGCGCTTGGGCTTGCCTGCCTCCTCGTCGAGCGGGCGTATCTGCAGCGAGATCCAGGCTTCGTCGGTGCGCCGTCCGAAGCTGTCCATGCTGTCGCCGTCCACCTTCCACCAGCCCACGGGGCGATAGCCGGGCAGCACCTCGAAGCGGCGCATCTTGCCGCCCAGGGTGGCGAGCTTGACGTAATCCTCGTAGCCCTGCTTGACGGCGATGGCGATGTGTTCGTTGCCCTTGTTGCCGTAGCTGTCCCGTGCGTCATGGTCGGAATCGAACCAGCCGATGATGGTGTAGCCCGGCGGGGCATCGACCAGGACTTGCTCGCCCTGATGGGCGAAACGCTTCCGGGTGTCGCGGTTCTCGAGGCTGAGCACCTTGACGATGTCCTCGTATCCCTTCGCGGCATGCAGCCAGAGACGACCGCTCTCGATGCCGCGGATGTCCCAGCCATCGTCCTCGTCGGCGCCCCAGTTGCCGAGCTCGGTGCCCTCGATCAGGCTGTCGTAGAAGGTCGGATCCTTTTCCCTGTGATTGAGGGTATAGAGCCAGTTGGCCTTTTCATTGAGGAGCCGGGCTTCCTGGATCTGCCTGCGGGCGTAGGTGTAGACGTTGTCCGTGCTTTCCTCCATGACGGCGAAGACATAGTTGTGGCTGCCGTCGTCGTTGCCCATGAGTTTCAGGCTGGCAGTGCCGCGGGGCACCTGCTTGCCGAAGAGGCGGAATCCCGTCTGGTCCTCGGATTCGAAGCGCTCGCCATAGATCGGCGTGAAGCCCTCCGCCAGTGCCCAGGTGGGGTAGGTGGAATCGAAGGGCACCACGAGGAAGACCAGGTTCTCCTTGTTCGGATCCAGCTTGAGCTCCGTATACACCTTGCGGTTGTCCACGTCGCGTTTCTTGTTGTCGGTCCGGTACCAGGTCGCCGGCGCGATCCACTCCGGCATCAACAGCCAGGTGTCGTCGGAGCCGTTGCTGTAGAGGCGCTTGTGCAGATAGTCGTAGCCGAATTCGACGGGCTGGATGCGCCTGTCTTCGCGCGAGGCGGAAGCGGCGCTTGCCTTCTTGAGCTTGCCCAGAAAGTCGCGCGGGGCCGGGCCGGTGGGATCCGGCCTGGGCACCTCCATGCCGGGAGGGAACATGGGTGCCATGAATGCGAGCACGGCCTTGCTGGGCTCGTCGTCGTAGATGTGCGCCCCGGTGGCCAGACCCTGGACGAACTGCCAGCCCCAGGGGGTGAGCCTGGGTTCGTCCGGTTTCGACATGTCGAGAAGGAAGGGGATCATCCGGCCGATCAGTGCATTGGCCGGGTTGTCCGATTCGGGATCCGGCGGCAGGTTCGGATCATAGTGCGGCAGCACGCTCTGCAGCATGCCCCGGGCCATGGCATAGGCGTTGAAGAAGGCCTGCGTTCTGTGGATGACGGGATTGCCCTCGTCGTCTTCCCCTTCGCCCAGGAACAGGGTGTCCATCATCATGATCTGGATGGGCTGGGCCAGGCGCGCAACGCCGTCCAGGAAGCGGTGCGAGGCCGTGAGGTCCCGGAACATGCCGTAGATGGTGCGTTCGTCGGCAGCTTCGTTGCCGTCGTTGGTGTCGGTCGTGGTGCCGAGGTGGCGCATGACCCGCAGCAGGGGCGGGGGATCGACGGGGTCGGACTTGCAGGTGCGGGAGAAGATGGTGCCCACCTTGCGCGCATTGCTGGTGGAGGCGGCGATCACCCGGCTGAAGCTGGTGAACGAGGTGTCGTCCATCTTGCCGCACAGGGTGCCGGCGAGGAACGGGTACTTGATGGCCAGATCCAGGACGTCACCCGCCAGTCCCTTGTCCTTGGCCATCTTGGCCACCAGCTTGTGGCGCAGCGAGCGGTTCTTGCCGGCGATGCGGTTCATGAGCTGCGCCAGGCCCTTGTTGCGCTTGGTCATCCACAGCATTTCCTTGGTGAGCATGTCGCTCTCGAGCATGAGCTTGAACATCTCGCCCAGGATCTCGTCCTCGAGCTTGCCGGGGAAGGCGTTGGCCATCATCTCGTAGCCCTTGAACCCCCAGATGGTCATGAATTCCATGAAACCCGGATCCTGGCGCATCATCTCGCGGGCCACGCGCATGGAGATCTCGAACATCCTGGCCATGCCGTCCCTGGCCAGGTTGAAGGGCGGCACCGCCATGACGCCCATGGCCATCTCGGCGAAGTTCAGCATCACCTTCACCGTCTTGCCGGCGATCTTCATCGAACCGACGAACATGTCGCCGGCCACGCCGACCATGGATTCGAACATGTCCTTCATCAGCCCCATGTAGCTGAAGGGGTTCAAGGGGTTGAATCCGCCGAACAGGGCGTCCGCCTGGCGAACGGGGAGGGCGAGTCCTGCGGAGGCGATGGCGACGGAAACCGCAAGGATGCTGGCACGGGTACGGGTCTGGAGCGAGCGGGTGGCCCCTGTGTTCATGGCGATCTCCTGTGATGCTGTTTCTGTTCGGCGCGTTTCCGGAGACTGTCCGGGCGGCGCGGGTTATCCCGAGCATTCGCAAATAAGGTTTTTCATATGTGCTTAAGCACTTATATAACCCTACTGTTTGCTCGGTTATTCGCTTGTTACCAGACTGTGACGGGGATCACAACAGGGAATTTCGGCAATGTGCTGTGCGTAAAACGCAAAGTTCCAGTGCAAACAAGGTGATGTGAGTTTTTCTGCGTGTTGCGGTGATGGGGTGTCTGGTCTGTCTGCCGGCAGGGAAGTGGTTTCCGTCACGCAAATCCCCGCCTGCATGGCGGAGTGCGTCAGGGTCGAACATGGTGTATTCGAGGCGGGGAGACCCGCTTCTCACGGCCTGACGAGCACAGGAAAGACGGCCTGGATCTCTTCGTAGACCGATTCCGGATCGTCCTGATAGCGCCGGGAGAAGTGGAAGGGCGCCAGGCGGGCCACACCGGCCTCGCGGGCGATCTCGGCGCAGGCGCGGGTGGTGAGATGGCCGTTGCGTGCCGCGTTGTCGCTGTCGCGCATGCGGAACGGCGCCTCGCAGAAGAAAGTGTGCGCGCCGCGGGCGAACGTCGCCAGCCGTTCTCGGTTGGCCGCATGGTCGGCCAGGTCCGTGGCATAGACCAGTCGCTTGCCCGGCCGGATCATCAGCAGCGCCTCGGCCAGCTCGCCGGCCGGGCGACGGCTGCCGTCCGGGAGGACGATCGGTCTTTCGCGTCTTTCCGCAATAATGGCGGCCTTCAGCTCGCCGAGCCAGGGGCCGGGCTCCAGACCGGCCTCGAGCAGGCGATCCTTGCGCACGTGCAGTTCACGCTCGGGCTCGAAGGCGAAGGCCAGCACCGGTGTGTGATGGTCGAGCTCGAGAGCGCGGATGCGAAAGCCCGCCTCCTGGTGAATCACGCCCTCATGCACTTCGCACGGCGCCAGTTCGGTGCGTTCGCCGATGCCGGCCTGGATGCGCCAGCGCCGCAGGGTGGTTCCATGCAGTTCGTTCACCACGAAGGCAGCTCCGTTCGTACCGATGCGATCCCAGAGAAAGCTGTCGATGAAACAGGCGACGTGATCCGCGAGCCCGGGCGGGCCGTACAGACGGCAGGCAGGGAAATCGCCCAGCCGGGAGCGCAGCAGCCACTGGAATCCGCCGAGATGATCCATGTGGGCGTGGCTGACGAAGACGTCGGTGATCTGGTGCGCGAGGCGTGCGGACAGACGCGGCGCCTCGCCCAGGTCGAACAGCAGGCTGCGTCCGGCATGACGCAGCCGCAGATGCAGCAGGGGATCGCCGAACACGCCGTTGACCAGAGTGAAATCCAGCGGCCCGCAGCGGCCCGCCAGCGGCGGGCTCGAGGGCGGGGTTTCGACCGGGAGGAGTGCCTGCACGGTCACCGGTTGCGGACTCGCGAACGGCTCGGCGGAGCCGAGCAGGCCGTCCTCCCGGCGCTGTGCGTCGCGCACCAGCAGGGCGTCCGCCTCGCCAGGGGTCGAGGCCGGCACGCGCAGCACCAGCCGGTTCTCGCGCAGTGACTCGATCTCGCCCAGGGTCAGTGTCCTGCCATGGCGCAGGAGGGCGAACTGCCGTCCCTGCCAGCTTTCGGGACGATGAACGGGGGGAGGATTGCCGAGGACCGGCAGGGCGCCGAACGGAAGCACCCGGCGCTCCGATGCCCGCAGCCAGTCGTCCCAGACGCGTGTGCGCTGCCGGGCCCGCATGCGCCGGCCGGTGCGCCTCGCTTCCGGCGCGGGTGGCACCCGCCACACCCGGTGCGCCCGGGCACGCAGTTCGTCCGCCAGCGGCAGGCTCTCGTCCGCGTGTGCCAGCAGCAGCACATCCGGCGCGCCGAGTGCCTGGCAGAGCGCGGCGGCCAGTTCCCGGGCGGCGGTCCCGCGCACCAGGCCCGGGGCGTCCACCAGCAGCCAGCCGGCAGCGGCCAAGGGCGACAGCGTTTCGAGCGCCTGGATCAGAGGCAGGCGGAAACGTCCTGCGTCCAGCGAACACAGGGCCTCGAATCGAACGGGCAGCCAGGCGTCGTTTTCCCAGCGTGCCAGAGTGAGTGCGCCGGGCAGGCCGAAGGCCGGTGAGCCGGGATCCGCACCCAGACAGAAAAGGGGTGCCGAGGCGCGGGGCGCGAGCGCCCGCGCCAGCCTGGCCGCCAGGGTCGACTTGCCGCGGCCCGGCGCCCCGAACAGGCACAGGGGATGCTCGAGGGGCGCCAGGGATTCTGCCAGAGGGTCCGGCTCGTTCGGCAGGACGGGGAGAGGATGCCGTGCCATGCCGTCAGCATGCCCCGTGAGCCTGTCACCGGCAAGCGGCAGGAGGCAGGAAA
>JALVEM010000135.1 GCA_027030825.1 Thiohalobacter sp. | reverse complement strand
ATACACCGGCTGGTGTCCTTGTTAGACGACCCGATCCGGAACGCAGAGGGCGCAGAGAACGCAGAATGTGATTTTTTCATTTCTTCAGGCTCCCGCGGCAGGCCGCTTGGGACTCCACGCCTTGCCCTTCGGGTGCCCTGCGCTTCTCGTGAGACGGCGCGCTCGGGAACTCGCCCCTGCGGGGCTCAGACACCCCTCGCTTTCATCGCCGCCTCCCTGCGATGCTCGGCTGCGGCGAGTCGCCCGCGCGGCCTGCCACCGGAAGCCTGCCTGGCATCACAACCGTGTGTCGCAATTCAACGGCATGACAAAGAAACAAAATATCCTTTGCGTTCTCTGTGCCTCTGCGTCCTTTGCGTTACGAGACAGAAACACTTGGGAAAGCAGACCGAGTCAGTCGGTCAGTGCGGCCTCGAGCGCCACGGGATCGAGGTGGTAGTGGCATATCTCGCGCGCGCCCAGGCAGAGCACAGGCACGCGCAGGCCGTACCGCGTCCGCAGCTCGGGATCCCGGTCCACCTCCACCCAGCGCACCTGCAGGCGCCCCGATTCGACCCAGGGCTGCAGCGCCGCGAGCATGTCCTCGCACAGATGGCAACCGTCCCGGCCATAGAGCGTCAGCTCCCGCATCCTTGACCTCCCCGGACGACACGGCGGGGCATTGCGCCCCGCCGCCTCGCATTCCGAGTTGCCGCCCTGTCAGTCCGAATCCTTCTCCTCCGGGATCCGGATGGCCAGGAACAGCGGTCCGTTTTCCCGCTGGACGAGCACCGGCACCACGTCGCCTGGTTCGAGCTCCTTGACCAGCTTCTCGAAGTGTCGCGGACCCTTGACCTTCTTGCCATTGAACAGGGTGATGACGTCGCCCTTTCGGATGCCGGCGCGGGCTGCCGGACCGTTCTCGAGCCGCCTGACGATGACGCCGCCCTTGCCGATCTCGAGGGCCTCGCGGATATCCTCCGGCACTTCTGCGACGATCATGCCGAGCCGGTTGTCGATGGCCGCCTCCTTGCCGCCCTGTTCCATCTCGGCCACCTGCTCTTCCTTGAGCTCGCCGAGCGTCACGTACAGCGTACTGACGCGGCCGTTGCGCATCACCTTCACCGGTACGCGCTCGCCCACCGGCGTGCTGCCCACGATCGGCGGCAGATTGGCGGAACGGTCGATGTGGTGACCATTGAACTCCAGGATGATGTCGCCCACCTGGATACCCGCCTTGTCCGCCGGGCTGTCCTTGAGCACCTTGGACACCAGCGCGCCCTCGGGCTTCTTCAGACCGAAGGAGCGGGCCAGTTCGCGATTGACGTCCTGGATGAGCACACCCAGCCAGCCGCGCGTCACGTGACCCTTGGTGCGCAGCTGCTCGACCACGTTCATGGCCACCTCGATCGGTATGGCGAACGAGAGCCCCATGTAGCCCCCGGTCCGGCTGTAGATCTGGGAGTTCACCCCCACGACCTCACCGTCCATGTTGAACAGCGGCCCGCCGGAATTGCCGGGATTGATGGCCACGTCCGTCTGAATGAAGGGCACATAGTTCTCGCTCGGCAGTGCACGTCCCTTGGCGCTCACGATGCCGGCGGTCGCCGAACTCTCGAAGCCGAAGGGCGAACCGATGGCCAGCACCCATTCCCCGACCTTCAGATCCTTCGAGCTGCCGAGACGCGCCACCGGCAGGTTCTTCGCATCGATCTTGAGCAGCGCGATGTCGCTGCGCTTGTCGGTGCCCACCACCTTTGCCGTGTACTCGTCACGACTGGCGAGCTTGACCACGATTTCCTCGGCACCGTCCACCACATGATTGTTGGTGATGATGTAGCCGTCCTCGGAGATGATGAAGCCGGACCCCAGCGACCGGGTCTCGCGCTCGATCGGTGCCTCGCCCTCCCCGAAGAAGCGCTTGAAGAGTTCGCCGAACGGACTGTCCTCCGGAAGATCCGGGATCTCGATCCCGGGCGGCAGACCATGAAAGCCCTTGTTCTTCACAACCTGTGTCGTGCTGATGTTCACGACCACGGGGGCATTCTCCTCGACCAGCTCGGAAAAGTCCGGCAGCTTGCCGCGAGCCAGGGCCAGTGGCGCGGCCACCAGGCCGGCCAGCGCCAGGAGACAGATCATCCACCCCTGTCTGTACAGTTTCATGCCTTGCATCTTTGCTGTGCTCCTTGATTGAACTCCTGATACTTCATGTGGATCGACCAGCGCCACGACTGCGATTCGCGCTGATCATTCGGACACGGTCCGTGACCGTATCTTCGCCACCGGGTTTCAACGGGAATGTGTCCCCGCACGCATGTCCGCCACGACCACCGGCACCGAGACATCCATGCGACGCAGAATGACCGGCTGATAGCGGTCATCGGAGGCAACGCGCCGGGAGAAGCGCCGAACCTCGTGCAGCCCGCCGAGAAAACCGAGCGCCCCGCCGAGCAGGGCACCGAGATCCCGAACTTCCAGAGCCAGCGACCGGACGACCAGTTCGCCGCCGAGCGCACCCAGCAGCAGGGCCGCGAGGGGCAGCGCATAGACCCGGATCATGCCGCGCATCATGGGGCCTTCCTCCAGTCCGATCACCACCCGATCACCCGGACGCACGCCCACCGGATCGAGGGCGCGCAACCGCATTCGCCCCTTGCGTCCCAGGTAACGGGCGATGCTGGCGGTCCCGCAACCCGAAGAGATCGAACAGCTCCCGCAGGCCGACTTGCGCTCGACCTCGACCCAGGCATGCCCCGCTTCGGTCCGCAGCACCCGTGCGGTTTCCTCGATCATGGCACCGACTCCGGTTCGATGGAGGCGGCCACACGCTCGACCGTGGCGGCCGGGACCTCGCCGACCACGGTGACATGGAGCGATCCCAGCCTGCGTCCGGAGGCATGCACCGAGCCCATGGCCGCCGTGCCTTCCAGATGGTGGGTGCCCGCAGACGGCCCCTGTTCCACATAGATGGAAAAGGAAGCCAGCCCGTCGCTGTATAGCAGGTGCTCGACCATCGACTCGGACATGGGCATGCCGTGCCAGCGATGCGCCGTGCGCAGGAATCCGGGCGGTACCCAGCGAATGCGAACGGCGGGCCGATATGTTCCTTGCGGCCGACCGTCCTGCTCCATCGGATGCTCGACCGGACGATTTCGCAGGGTTCGGAACCCCTCGCCGGTGAGCCGCGGCGCGAAGGCCTCGTCGGGCAGGTGTTCCAGATATTCGATGCTGGCGTACATCAGGCGGGCGAGCAGGCGACCGTCGAGGGTGAACAGTTCACTGCGCAACGGCAGATGTGTCCGGGCATCCACCCAGAAGCGGTGGCCATAGCGGTACGGATCGCGCGGTTCGATGACGATGACCAGGGCATCCAGGCCGGCCACCCGATCGCTGCCTTCCGTGCGGAACCGATAGTGACTGCCCAATCGTTCCGGCGCCGCAGTCAGCCCCTCCCCCGCCGGCCCCTGGGGCAGGCTGTGGTCCACCATGATGGTCCGCTGACGCGGCAGTATGCAGGTCACGCCCCGGGGCCCGCGAATCACCTCCCGAGGCTCGCCAGTCAACGAGAAGAGGCGCTCGCGACCTCCGGGACCTCCCTGATGCACGATCTCGATGGCGTCCATCTCGCGATCGTGGACATGCACCAGTATCCCGCGGTAGGTGGCCTCCTCGAGGGCCCGGTTCATGGCGCGGAGCACGGCGAAGATGTCCGCCTCGTCCTCGCCCGCCACGGCTTGCGGGCTTCCCGCCAGCAGGCTGGCGAGAAACAGGACCAGGAAGGAAAAGTGGTGCGTCTGGCCCGTCACTTCACCTCCACGCGACCCGACTCGACGGCACTGACCTGCCTGGCCAGATGCGGCAGACCGGCGCGAGCCGCGAACTCGTTGTGATTGACCACGTACTGGCTGAGATTCTCGATGAGTTCCGGCGAGGGCGCTGCCCGCGGCCCGGCAGCGATCTGCGAGGGCGCCACCCGGCGGTAGGTATGCGGATCGGTTGCGCTCCTGGCCAGGGAAGGCGCCGGTGCAGCGCCGGTCGAACCCTCCCGAGCCTGTTCGGGCTGCAGAAGCAACACGGCCACGACCGCGACCCCTGCCGCCACGGCCATGCTGGCGGCAGTGCGGAACCAGCCGGGCACCGACCGCCCGCCGGACCCCTGCTCCGGCAGGGCCAGGGATTCTCGGGACTCGATCGCCGCCATGACCCGCTGACTGAAGCGGGGATCGTAGAGGCGGCCGGCCTGGTTGCGCAGCACCTCGCCGGCCAGCAGATAGCGCTCCCAGGTCAGGCGCAGTGCAGGATCGCGCTGCATCCGCGCCAGCAACAGGCGGCACTCGGCCTCCGGCAGCTCGCCGTCGACCAGGGCCGAAATCTGTTCTCTGATACCGCTTTCGTCTTTCATGTTCTCGATCCTGCCTGTGCCGGGTCAGTCGAGCAAGGGGCGCAGCCGTTTCTCTATCGCCTCGCGGGCCCGGAAGATGCGCGAACGTACCGTTCCGATGGGGCAATCCATGGCCTTGGCAATCTCCTCGTAACTCAGACCTTCGAGTTCGCGAAGCGTGATCGCTGTGCGCAGCTCGTCGGGAAGCTCCTCGATGGCGCGCGCCACGGTCTCGGCGATCTCGTCGCGCAGCACCATGTGCTCGGGGGTGCCGTATTCCTTCAGACCGGTCTCTCCCTCGAATTGTTCCGCGTCTGCCGCATCGATGTCGTCGGCCGGCGGCCGGCGACCCTGGGCCACCAGCCAGTTCTTCGCGGTATTGATGGCGATGCGGTAGAGCCAGGTGTAGAAGGCGCTGTCACCCCGGAACGAGGGCAGTGCCCGGTAGGCCTTCACGAAGGCCTCCTGGGCGACGTCCATGGCATCGACCGGATTGTGCACGTAACGGTTCACCAGCTGCACGATCTTGGGCTGGTACTTGCGTACCAGCAGATCGAAGGCCGTGGCATCGCCCTGCCTGGCGCGCTCCACCAGCAGCTGATCGGAATCCCGCTGTTTCTCCATGCAATCCTCTGGTCCCCGGACACCCCGCGGTTCGCAACGGATGGCTGCTTGCGGTATGGTTTCCGGATGATGCGATCCGCAAACGATACCCCATTCCCGCAATCCTGCAAATTGCATGAGCCGTCCGGAACCCCTTGATGTCCTTGTGATTGGCAGCGGCACCGCCGGCCTCAGGCTGGCCCTGGAGCTGGCCGGGACGATGCGGGTCGGCGTGCTGGCCAAGCGCGAATTGAGCGAGGGCAGCAGCTATCATGCCCAGGGCGGGATCGCAGCCGTGCTCGATCCCGAGGACAGCGTGGAGGCGCACGTCCGCGACACGCTGGCCGCCGGGGCCGGGCTCTGCCACGAGGACGTGGTCAGGTTCGTGGCCGGCGAAGGACCGGATGCCGTCCGCTGGCTGATCGATCACGGCGTGCATTTCACCCGTGAAGAGGATGCCGGAAGTCTACGTTTTCATCTCACCCGGGAAGGCGGCCATTCGCACCGTCGCATCATCCACGCCGCCGACGCCACGGGCCGCGAGGTGGAGACCCGCCTGCTCGAACTGGCCCGCAGCCATGCCGCCATCGAGTTGTTCGAATGGCACATCGCCATCGACCTGATCACCTCGGCCAAGCTCGGCCTGCCGGGGCCCAATCGTTGCCTGGGCGCCTACGTGCTCGACCGCAACAGCAGTCATGTGCGCGTCTTCCCCGCGCGCTTCGTGGTGCTCGCCACCGGCGGCGCCAGCAAGGTCTATCTCTACACCAGCAACCCCGACACCGCCACGGGGGACGGCATCGCCATGGCCTGGCGCGCCGGATGCCGGGTGGCCAACATGGAGTTCAACCAGTTCCACCCCACCTGCCTCTACCATCCACACGCCAAGTCCTTTCTCATCACGGAAGCGGTGCGCGGCGAAGGCGGCCGGTTGCTGCTGCCCGACGGCACCCCCTTCATGCAGCGGTTCGATCCCCGAGGCGAACTGGCACCGCGCGACATCGTCGCCCGCGCCATCGATCACGAGATGAAACGGCTCGGCATCGACCATGTGCTGCTCGACATCAGCCACAAGCCGGCGGACTTCGTCCGCGAGCATTTCCCCACCGTGTACGAGCGCTGCCTGGCCTTCGGCATCGACATGACCCGCGAGCCCATCCCGGTCGTGCCCGCCGCCCACTACACCTGCGGCGGCGTCATGACCGACCTGGCCGGACGCACCGATCTCGCCGGCCTCTATGCGATCGGCGAGACGGCCCACACGGGGCTGCACGGCGCCAACCGGCTGGCCAGCAACTCGCTGCTCGAATGCCTGGTCTTCGCCCGGGCCGCCGGCCGCGACATCCTGGCCAGGGCCGACGACGTGCCTCCTCCGCCGGCATTGCCGGAGTGGGACGAATCCCGCGTCACCGATTCCGACGAGGAAGTGGTGGTGAGCCACAACTGGGACGAGCTGCGACGTTTCATGTGGGACTATGTCGGCATTGTGCGCACCGACAAGCGGCTGGAACGTGCCCAGCGGCGCGTCGATCTGCTCGCGGGCGAGATCCAGGAATACTACAGCCACTTCCGGGTGACCAACGACCTGATCGAGCTGCGCAATCTGGTCACCGTGGCCGACCTCATCATCCGCTCGGCCCGCTCGCGCAAGGAGAGCCGAGGACTGCACTACACGCTCGATCATCCCGAACCGGACGGCTCACGCCCGCCACGGGACACCGTGCTGACGCCGCCGGCTTTCGCTGGTGGCGAATCGCAAGACTGAAGGTGTCCGCCTTCGCTGTCTTTCCGTGTGCTTCCGTGGCCATGTCGCCCGTCGTCCCGGAATCGTGCGGAACACGGTATCCGGGACCTCGAGAAGGGAGGCGAAAACATTCAATGGCAGCAGCTTCGTTGTCTGGATCCCGGATCTGCGCATCGCTACGCGATGCACCGTCCGGGATGACGAGGGTTTGGGGGCTTCGCGATGCACCGTCCGGGATGACGAGGGTTTGGGGGCTTCGCGATGCTTCGTCTGGAATGACGATGTCGGGAAGGATTTCACAATCCTTCACCCAGGATGTAAAAGCTGCGTTTTACCTCGTTTGTTCAGATCACAGTGATAAACAACGCTTCGTCCTGAAATACAGCTTTTCGACAGCATTCGATTTTCTCGGTGTTCTCCGCGCCTCTGCGACCTCTGCGTTATGTAACGAGGTGCCTTGAAGGAATCTGCAAGACAGCCTTCTATTCAGTACTTCTTCCTCAGTCGCAGGGAGCGGCCGTCGTTCTCCATGTGCAGGCGGCCGAGAAAGGACATGCCGAGCAGGGGGATGTGCGGCAGGTTGCCCGGCAGCACGGCGGCCTTCACATTGCGCAGCGTGAGTCCGCCCACCGTCACCCGGTCGAGCGTGACCATATAGGCCCGCGAGATCCCGGAGGCGGTCACGGCCGAACCCGGTTCGCCCTCCACCCGGTAGTCGATACCCAGCCGCCGGGCCTCTTGCGCGCTGATCGCCACCCAGGTCGCGCCGGTATCGACCAGAAAGCCGACCGGCATGCCGTTGATGCTGCCCGCGGTCCGGTACATGCCGGCGCTGTCGCGCCAGATGACCACCTCGGCAGCCTCTCCTCGCTTCGCTGCGCGCGCCTTGCCGCCGATACGACGAGCCACGTCGCCGAGACGAACTTCCCGGACCTCGCCGTCGATCTCCAGCCGCGCCCCGGCAGGCAACACGGCGAGCAGGCGCACCCCGTCGCGCGCCTCGCCCACCCGCAGACGATGGCGCTTGCCATCGACACGTACCACCGCCTGATCGCCGAACAGGGCCAGTACCTGCACCGTGCGGGCCTCGGCCCCGGCCACCATCAGCAGGGCCAATAACCCGACAAGCCAACCGATCCGGATCCCCATGCCTTTCATCTCATTGCCCCCACCAGAAGCGGGCTGCCTGCAGCAGCCCCAGCGCCAGCAGCCCCGCCACCAGATCGTCCATCATGATGCCCAGCCCTCCCTCCAGGCGCCGGTCCGCCCAGGACACGGGCCACGGCTTGAGGATATCGAACAGACGGAACAACGCGAAGCCGGCCAGGATCCAGGGCCACTGCGGCGGCAGGGCGGCCAGCGCCACCAGCAGCCCGACCATCTCGTCCCAAACCACGGCCCCGGGATCGCCACCGCCGAGCGCACGGGCCGTCCTCCCGCAAAGCGGAATGCCGACCAGCGCCAGCACGGCCGTCGCCAGCAGATAGCCCGGCACGGTCAGATACTGCACCATCAGCAGATACAGCGGCACGGCGGCCAGGGTCCCGAAGGTGCCGGGGGCCACCGGCACCAGTCCGGCGCCGAATCCGAGCGCCAGCAGGTGCCCCGGATCGAGCAAGAGACGCCGCCGATTCTTCATCCATTTTCTCTGAAGTGATCGTAACCCAATGTCTTCACGACCATATTCCGTCCATCCTCATCCATCACACGAAGTCCCTGGACCATCTCGATCGTGCCGATGCGGGTCACCGGCACACCCAGGCGTTCGGCGATGCAGCATACCTCCGCCTCGTGCTCCGGCGGCACGGTGAAACAGAGCTCGTAGTCGTCCCCCCCGGCCAGCGGGAAATGCGCCGCCCGTGTCCGGTCGGATTCCGGCAACGCGGCGAGGCAGTCGCGGAAGGCGTCCGAACGGGGCACACGGGGGGTCTGGATGGTTGCGCCCACCCCGCTGGCATCCAGCAGATGGTCCAGATCGGCCAGCAGTCCGTCGGAGATGTCGATCATGGCGCTGGCCAGGCCGCGCAGGGCATGGCCGAGGGCCAGCCGCGGCTCGGGGCGGGCGAACCGTCGGCGGCAATGCTCGGCCGCTGCCCCCTCGATCCCCCGCTGCAGGCACAGCAGGCCCATGGCGGCATCCCCCGGCGTGCCCGTCACATGGACGCCGTCGCCGGCCCGCGCGCCGGAGCGCCGGATGGCCTGGCCGGCCGGGACCGTACCCAGCAGCTGGATGGTCACGGTCAGCGGTCCACGCGTCGTGTCGCCTCCCACCAACGCCACTCGCCAGGGAGCGGCGGCCTCCCGCAAGCCGCGCGCGAAAGTCACGAGCCAGGCCTCGTCCGCCTTCGGCAGGGTGAGCGCCAGCGTCATCCAGGCCGGCTCGGCGCCCATGGCGGCGAGATCGCTCAGATTGACCGCCAGCGCCCGGTAGCCCAGATCCGCGGCATCGAAATCCGGGGGGAAATGGACGCCTTCGACCAGCGTATCGACGGCGACCACCAGTTGCCGGCCGGCCGGCGGCGGAGCCAGGACGGCCGCGTCGTCGCCGATGCCGACGACCACATCCTCGCGAGAGGGAAAGCCGGTGCGGAAGTAACGTTCGATGAGCTCGAATTCGCCAGGCACGGCTAGCCGGAGGCGTGCTCGTGTTCGATCCTGCGCAGCTCGCGGGAGAGTCGATCGAGCACGGCGTTGATGTAGGCGTGGGACTTCTCGGGCCCGAACTTGCGGGCGAGATTCACGGCCTCGTTGATCACCACCCGATAGGGCACCTCGAGCCGCTCGGCGAGCTCATAGGTGGCGAGCCGAAGGATGGCCCGCGAGACGGGGTCCAGATCCTTGAGGGGCCGGTCGAGATAGGGCGCATAATGACCGTCCAGGGCCTCGTGGTCCGCGACCACCCGCGAGACGAGCTCCTCGAAGTATTCCCGGTCGGCGCCCCGGAAGGCCTCGGCATCGGACTCGAACTGGGCGATGAGCTCGGCGGCATCGACGGCGTTCAGCTGCCACTGATAGAGCGCCTGCATGGCCTGGCGCCGCGACTTGCTGCGCCGGGCATGCGGATTGACGCCCTTGCGCGCCGGGTTGCCCACGTCCGCCCCCACGTCAACCCAGTTCCCGCAACAGATTGACCATCTCGATGGCGGAAAGCGCCGCCTCGACCCCCTTGTTGCCGGCCTTGGTGCCGGCACGCTCGATGGCCTGCTCGATGGTGTCCACGGTCAGCACCCCGAAGGCGACCGGGATGCCGGACTGCAGGTTGACCTGCGCCAGTCCCTTGGTGCATTCCCCGGCCACGTATTCGAAATGGGGCGTGCCGCCGCGGATCACGGCCCCGAGCGCGACGATGGCGTCATATTTGCCGCTGGCGGCCATGCGCTGGGCGGCCAGCGGCATCTCGAAGGCGCCGGGCACGCGCACGATCTCGATGTCCTCGCGCTTCGCACCGTGCCGCAGCAGGGCGTCGACCGCCCCTTCCACCAGCCGCTCGACGATGAAACTGTTGAACCGGCCCACCAGCAGCCCGAACCGGGCCCCCTCGACGACCAGCCCGCCCTCGATCGATTTCAAGTCGCTCATGTCTTCGCCCTTGTCAGTCGGGTTCCACGTATTCCGCCACCTCCAGCCCGAAGCCGTTGATGGCATGCATCTTCTTGGGGGCGCTCAGCACCCGCATCCGTTTCACGCCGAGATCGGCCAGGATCTGCGCGCCCACCCCGAAGGTGCGCAGATCCTCGCGCAGCCGCCGGGGCAGGCGCGTCTCGACGCCGGCCTCTGCATAATGCCGGATCCGGCGGATCAGCGCATCGGGGTCGTCCGGCTTGCCGAGCACGATCACGATGCCGGCCCCCTCGCGCGCCACACGGGCCAGCGCCCGCCTGAGCGGCCAGCCGCAGTCGCCGGCCTGGGCCCCGAGCAGGTCGCACAGGGCATTCTGCACGTGCACGCGCACCAGGACCGGCTCCGAGGTGTCGGGCTCGCCGTACACCAGGGCCAGATGCACGTCATGATCGATGCTGTCACGATAGGCGATCAACCGGAACTCGCCGTACTCGGTGGGCAGCGGGCACTCGGCCACCCGCTCGACCGTCTTTTCGTTCTCGATGCGGTAGTGGATGAGATCGGCGATGGTGCCGATCTTGAGGCCGTGCTCGGCGGCGAACTTCTCGAGATCGGGCCGCCGCGCCATGGTGCCGTCCTCGTTGAGGATCTCGACGATGACCGCGGCGGGCTCCAGCCCGGCCAGCCGGGCCAGGTCGCAGCCGGCTTCGGTATGGCCGGCGCGCGTGAGCACGCCGCCCGGCTGGGCCATGAGCGGAAAGACGTGCCCCGGCTGCACCAGATCCTCGGGTTTCGCGTCCGGCGCCACGGCCACCTGCACGGTGCGCGCCCGGTCGGCGGCCGAGATGCCGGTGGTCACGCCCTCGGCCGCCTCGATGCTGACCGTGAAGGCCGTGCCCAGCTGGGCCGTGTTGTCGCGCACCATGAGCGGCAGATCGAGCTGCTCGCAGCGTTCCTTCGTCAGGGTCAGGCAGATCAGCCCGCGCCCGTACTTGGCCATGAAGTTGATGGCCTCGGGCGTGACGTGCTGGGCCGCCATCACGAGGTCGCCCTCGTTCTCGCGGTCCTCGTCGTCCATCAGGATCACCATCCGGCCCTGACGGATGTCCTCGATCAGCTCTTCGGTCGTATTGAGTGCCATGTCTTTTCCCGGTGAGGGGTGAGGTGTGAGGAGTGAGGAGAATGGCCACGGAAACACACGGAAAACCACGCCTTACGCCTCACGCCTCACGCCTTACGCCTCACGCCTCACTCCCAAAAATCCATGTTCCGCCAGAAAGGCCTCGGTGAGGCCCGCGCCCGGCTCGGCCGCTCGCTCGCCCAGCAACAGGCGTTCCAGGTAGCGGGCAATCAGATCCACCTCGAGATTCACCCGCCGGCCGGGCCGATATTCCGAGATCGTGGTCTCGGCCAGGGTGTGCGGCACGATATTGAGGTCGAACACCGCCCCTTCAACCGCATTCACCGTGAGGCTGACGCCGTCCACGCAGATGGAGCCCTTCGGGGCGATGTACTTCGCCAGCGCGCTCGGCGCCCTGATCCGGAAGCGCTCCGACCGGCCCTCGCTCTGCCGCTCGATCACCTCGCCGATGCCGTCCACATGGCCGCTGACCAGATGCCCGCCCAGTCGCGTGGTGGGCGTGAGCGCCTTCTCGAGGTTGACGCGATCACCCACCCGAAGTTCGCCGAGCACCGTCTTCGACAGCGTCTCGCCGGAGACATCGGCCCAGAAGCCGTCGCCCGGCAGGTCCACGGCCGTCAGGCACACGCCCGAGACCGCGATGCTGTCGCCCAGCGCCACGTCCGAGAGGTCCAGCTTGCCGGTGCGGACATAGAGCCGCAGGTCTTCGCCCTTCGGCTCCCGCGCCGCCACCTCGCCGACGGCTTCAATGATACCCGTAAACATCCATCTTCCCCCGAATCATTCAGCGCTATCAGGCTCATCTGCATTTGCAACGCGCATTTTTATTTCGCGCCCTTTGCGTTCCTGTTGCAGATGCCCCGTTCAGGCCGCGGTGACGGGGCGGGCGGTGATGCGCCAGTCGCGCCCGACGGGGCGGATATCGGCGATCTCGAGTTCGATCCGCTCGGCCATGCGTTCCACGCCCGGCAGGTGCATCAGTCCCCGCGCCCGGTCGCCCATCAGGTGCGGCGCCACATAGAGGATCAGCTCATCGACCAGCCCGTCGGTGACGAAGTTCCCGGCCAGGATGGCGCCGGCCTCGACCATCGCCTCGTTGATCTCGCGACGCGCAAGCTCACGCAGCACTTCCTCTAGATCGAGCGCGCCGCGGCGGCCCGGCAGCACCACCACCTCCGCGCCGGCATCCCGCAGGGCCTGCGCCCGCGCAGGCGCCTCTTCCAGCGTCATGACCAGCACACCGCCCGGTGATTCCAGCATCCGGGCCGTGGGCGGCATGCGCAGGTCGGGATCGAGCACCACCCGCAGCGGCTGGAGGACCTCGACGTCCTCGGGCAGGCGCGCCGTGAGCCGGGGATCGTCCGCCAGCACGGTGCCGATGCCGGTCACCATGGCGCTGGAACGGGCCCGCAGCCGGTGCACGTCGGCCCGGGCGGATTCGCCCGTGATCCACCGACTCTCGCCGGAGGCCATGGCGGTGCGCCCGTCCAGGCTCATGGCCAGCTTGACCCGCACCCACGGCCGGCCACGCCGCATGCGCGAGACGAAGCCCGGGTTGAGCGCCTCGGCCTCGACCGCCAGGACGCCGTGTTCGACCTCGATGCCGGCCGCGGCCAGCCGCGCCAGCCCCTGGCCCGCCACCTGGGGGTTCGGGTCCTCCATGGCCGCCACCACCCGCGCCACGCCGGCCTCGACCAGGGCATCCGCACAGGGCGGCGTGCGGCCGTGGTGGCTGCAGGGCTCCAGCGTCACATAGACGGTGGCGCCCCGCGCCTGTTCTCCC
>JALVEM010000134.1 GCA_027030825.1 Thiohalobacter sp. | reverse complement strand
CATGCACCAGCCAGTTGACGATGTTGAGGCCGAGATCCCGGTTGCCGCCGTTGCCGAGATACTGGTTGGCGAGGAAATCCCCGTCGCCGATCACGACCAGGCGCTGGGTGCCGGCTTCCGACTCCGCGGACTCGCCATTGTCACCGGTTTTGTCCGGCTCTGCATCGGCATCCTCGGCAACCGGCCGGGGGCGCGAGAAGGCGAAGCCGAAGTCGAGCGGGCCGGCCACCTCGTCGGTGTCCGGATCGAAACGGATCTCGCCGGCCAGGGGGCCGGTCTCGGTCCAGGCACGGTCGAGCGTGCGCAGAAAGGCCGTAACCTCCCAGTCGGCACCCGTCTCCGAATCGGGTTCCGCCTGCTCGCCGTCTGCGGATGCATCGTCGTCCGCGCCCGCTTCACGCCGCATGGCCTGCACCCCCGGAAAGAGCGTCATGAGCTCCAGGTCGCGGGTGATCGGATGCAGAGGGTAGCGCGGCACCAGCACGATCTCCGGGCTGTCGATGCCGAAGACCGCGGTCATGGCGTCCACCACCCGCCCGGGCAGGAACTCGAGGCCCAGGTCCTCCGCCAGCGGCAGCAGGCCGGCGGGCTGCTGCGGCTCGGTGAACCAGAGCAGGTTGCCGCCGTTGCGGACATATCTTCGAATGCGTTCGACCTCGCCCGGCAGCAGGCCGGCCCGCGGACTCGCGATCACCAGCAGATCCGTGTTGCGGGGGATCTCGGGCTCGACGGCCAGGTTGAGCGTCTGCAGCCGGATGCCGTTCTTCTGCAGTACCCGGCCGAAGCTGCCCAGGTCGTGATTGGCCTGACCCAGCGGATCACGCTCGCCGTGGCCGGCAAGAAAGACCACGATGGTCTCGCCTGCCCGCAGCAGCCGCTGCAGGGCGGAGGTGATGGCCTGCTCGGTCAGCTGGGTGACCCGCTCGCTGCGCTCGCCCAGGTGGATGCGCAGTTCGCCATCGAATTCCACGCCCTCGGCCCGGGCCTCCTCGGGCGCGAGATCGGGATTCATGAAGCGCAGCGAGATGCGCGGATTGGCGCGCCGGTAGCGGCCGACCAGATCACGGATGCGTTCGCGCAGGGATTCGTCCTCGCGCGCCCAGGCCACGATGCGGATGGGCTCGCGGATGCGCTCGACCAGCCGCAGGCTCTCGGCACTCAGGCTGTTGCGACCGCCGTAGGTCCAGTCGAACTCCCGGACATGCCGTTCGCCGAGCCAGGCGAGCAGGCCGATCGCGCCCAGAAACAGCGCCAGGAACAGGATACGCTGGAGACGGAACCGCCGCCGGATGCGATTGGCGTCTTCGCTCATCCCATCACCCTCTGCGCATCGAGCCGCTCCACGGTCAGGCCCAGGAAAGTGACCGAGAAGAGCAGGTAGTAGAGGACATCCGAGGTGTTGAAGATGCCCTTGAGCAGCGACTGGTAGTGATTGAGCAGGGACAGGTAACCGAACAGCGCACTGCCCTCGGCCCCGGCCGCCCCCGCCCAGTCGATGATCCAGAACAGCAGCAGCAGGCCGAAGGTGGCCACCGCCGCGATGGTGGGCTGATCCGTCAGGCTCGACATGTACAGCCCGGCCGAGACGAAGGCCGCCACCAGCAGCAGCAGGCCGAGCAGGCCGGCGGCCAGCTTGCCGTAGTCGAGATGCGTGCCCGCCGAGAGCGACAGCAGCATGGCGGCGATCAGCGCCAGCAGCACGGCGAAGAAGCCCATCAGGCCGAGATACTTGCCGAGCACGATGCGGGTCATGGAGACCGGCGAGGCCAGCAGCAGCACCAGGGTCTGGCTGCGCCGCTCCTCGCTCAGCGCCCGCATGGTGATCAGCGGCGCCACCAGCAACAGGATGACGCCGGTGTTGGAGAGCAGCGGCGCGATCACCACGTCGGTCACGCCCGGCGCCTCCGGCATGCGCGCGATCTGCGGCGCGAGCGTCAGGTAGAGGTCGAGCTGGGCCAGGAACAGCCAGGCGAGGATGAACATGACCACGCCCAGGATGGTCCAGGCCAGCGGCGAGAGAAACAGGCTCTTCCATTCACGGCCGGCGATCACGGTGACCATCAGGCGGCCTCCCCGGTTTCGGTCTCGCGGGTGGTGAGCTCGACGAAGATCTGCTCCAGCGTCCGGCGTTCGGGCACGAGCGCCAGCAGCCCCCAGTCCTCGGCCACGGCCGTGGCCGCCACGGCCTCGGCCACTTCGGGCCGGCCGTCGTGGACCAGCCGGAAGCGGCCCTCGCCGAGCGGCTCGGCCTGTTCGACGCCCGGAATCCGCCGCAGGGCCTCCGCCTTCGGCGGCCGACGCAGCTGCACCGTGAGCACCGGCTCGGCGAGCGTCGACTCGAGGCGATCGAGCCGCTCGCTGAACACCAGCCGCCCCCGATGGATGATCTGCACCCGGTTGCAGACCTCCTGCACCTCGGGGAGGATGTGGGTGGAGAGGATCACCCCGTGTTCGCGGCCGAGCTCGCGGATCAGTTCGCGGATCTCGCGGATCTGGATGGGATCGAGCCCCACGGTCGGCTCGTCGAGGACGATCACCGAGGGCATGTGCAGGATGGCCTGGGCGATGCCCACGCGCTGCTGGTAGCCCTTGGAGAGATTGCCGATCAGGCGGCCGCCGGCATCGGCCAGGCCGCAGCGCTCGCGCGCCGTGGCCACGGCCTTCGATACCTGCGCCTTCGGAATCCGGTGCAGCCGGGCGCAGTAGGTCAGGTATTCGTCGACCGTGAGCTCGCGATAGAGCGGCGGCTGCTCCGGCAGATAGCCGATCCGGGCGCGGGCCTCGAGCGGCCGCTCGAGCAGGTCGATGCCCTCGATCTCGATGGTCCCGGCATGAGGCGCCAGGGTGCCGGTGAGCATGCGCATGGTGGTGCTCTTGCCGGCCCCGTTGGGCCCGAGGAAGCCGAGGATGTCCCCGCGCTCCAGGCGGAAGCTCACCCGGTCCACCGCGAGATGGGGACCGTAGTGACGCACCAGACCTTCCGCGCGGATCAGTACCTGTTCCGTCATCGTCGCTCCCTTTTGTCAGGCTGCCGGCGCGCGGCCATGGATCGGGGCGTGCTATTCTAGCAACTCGACTCGGAAAGTGAATGATTCCGAATGAAAAAACCGACCATGCACGCACTGCCTAGGCCGCTCGAAAAGCAATTGGACAGGACCGATCCCCCGCCGGTTCCCGGCTCGGAGGCGGCGTGATCCTGGCCGGCGTCGACACGGGCGGCACCTTCACCGACCTGGTCGTGCTGGATGCCGGCCGGCTGCGGGTGCACAAGGTGCTGTCCACCCCGCATGCGCCGGAGGCGGCGATCCTGCAGGGGCTGCGCGAGCTCGGCATCGACACCGCCCGCCTGCGCCTGGTGCATGGTTCCACGGTGGCCACCAACACCGTGCTCGAGGGCAAGGGCGCGCCCACCCTCTACATCACCAACCGGGGCCTGGGCGATGTGCTGCGCATCGGTCGCCAGCACCGCGAGGCCCTCTACGACCTGCAGCCGCCGCCGGAGGCGCCGATCGTGCCGCCGGAGCGCTGCCTGGAGACCGGCGGGCGGCGGGCGGCGGACGGCACGCTCGTCGAGCCCCTCACGGACGAGGATCTCCGCGCGCTGCGCAGTGCCGTGTCCGCCTCCGGCTGCCAGGCCGCGGCGGTCAACCTGCTGTTCTCCTGGCGCAACGATACGGAAGAGCGGCGTATCGAGGCGGCCATCGCCGACCTGGTCCAGGTCAGCCGCAGCAGCGAGGTGCTGCCGGAGATGCGCGAATACGAACGCGGCATGGCCACCTTCCTGAACGCCATGGTGGGTCCGCGCATGCAGGGCTATCTCGACCGCCTGACCGAGGCGCTG
>JALVEM010000133.1 GCA_027030825.1 Thiohalobacter sp. | reverse complement strand
GAGTGACGCGGCCGCGCACCTGTCCCTTGATGGCGTCGATCTCGGAGACGAACTCGCGCATCTCCTCGGGCTTGATGGAACCGCTGGTGTCGAGCGCGACCACCACGTCCACCTGGGCGCTGCGCAGGCTGGGCAGGATGGCGTCGCCCTCCCGGCGGGATGGCCGGGCATAGTTGTAGTCGTCGCGCGCGATGCTGTTCATGTACTGGGCCAGCAGGCTGCGCCAGGGCAGTTTCGGCGCCAGCAGCTCGTCGACCAGGCGCGCGAGGCCGCCACCCAGCTTGCCGGCCTGCATGGCCGTCTGGGCGGCTCCGGCCAGTCGCTGCTGCCACTGGACCTGCAGCTGTTCGCGCTCGGCCTCGGTGAGCGGCTTCGGCTGGGGCGCGCCGCCGAGCTTCGGATCCAGCTCGGCCTGCGAGGCGCCGCCGCCATCGCCGTCGTCGGGATCACGGCTGCCCTCGCCCCGCCCCTCGCCCTGGCGGGCGTCGCTGTCCTCGTTGTCGTACATGTGCTGGTCGAGGGTCTCGGAGTCCTCCATGTCCGAGATCTGGGGATAGATCTCCTCCGCGGTCATGCCCTCGAACTCGCTCATGTAGAGCGCACCCGGCGGCGGCTTGAGACCGTCGCGGATCAGCAGCGGATTGATGGCGAGATCGCAGGCCAGATCCCACTGGTGTTTCAGACGATGGCCGCGGCGCGCGAAATGCGACAGGGCGCAGTGCAGAGCCTCGTGGGCGAGCACGAACTCGGTCTGCTCCAGGGACAGGGCGTCGATGTATTCCGGGTTGTAGTAGAACCGCCGGGCGTCGGTGGCCGTCGTCCGGCACCATTTCGGATCCCCCGCCACCATGGGCAGGCGCAGCACCAGGGCGCCGAGGAACGGGCGGTCGAGGATCAGGCGGGTGCGGGCGGCGCTGAGCTTGGTTTCGACGTCGCTGCGACTCATGGCTCCTCGTCAGGACCCGGTCTTGCGGGCATCGAACAGCATCACGTCGGCCACGGCCTTGGCCCAGCGCGCGAACTGGGGCACGGTGAAGAGATCCTGGCCGATCGCCCGGTGCATGTCGGAGATCAGCATCACGCCCATCTCGCGATCCGGGAAGCGCCCGGCATAGTCGATGATGCGGCCCCAGACGGTCCGGGCCTCGTCGGTGTCGCGGTGACGGATGGCACGCCCGACCAGGGCGCTGGCCACGGCGTACTGGAGATCCGTCTCCTCGGGCACTTCCTCGGACTCGCCGCGCACGATGGCATCGATGTCGGGCAGCTTGTGGAGGTTGTCGACGAAGGCCGCCAGCTCGATGCCCGCCGCCGGACCCACGCAGGCCTGCAGGGCCTCGGCCAGCAGCTGCGGCTGACCATCGAACTTCTGCAGCGCCCGGTGCGCGAACTCCCAGGAGCGCGGCGACGGGAAGGCCACCGGATTGCGCGCCGGATCGAAGTCGAACAGCAGTTCCGGCCGGAAGCGCAGAAAGGCGATCAGGCGTTCGTCGATGCCGTTCTCGTAGGCCCAGGCCACCCAGTCGTCGAGGTTGGCCTCGAGCTCGAAATGGGAGAAGCGGTTGGCGAGCGGCGCCGGCATGGTATAGGTCACGCCGCGGTCGCCCTGCCGGTTGCCGGCGGCGAAGATGGCCCAGCCCTCGGGCACCTGGTACTCGCCGAGCCGCCGGTCGAGGATCAGCTGATAGGCGGCCGCGGAGACGCTGGGCGGCGCCGAGGTGATCTCGTCGAGGAACAGGATGCCGCGCTCGCCGTGCCGCCGGGCATCCGGCAGGATGGCCGGCACCGACCATTCCACGTAGTCGCCGGACCGGAACGGGATGCCTCGCAGGTCGCTCGGTTCCATCTGGGACAAGCGGATGTCGATCACGGGCACACCGTGGCGGGCCGCGATCTGCGCGATCATCTGCGACTTGCCTACCCCGGGCGGTCCCCAGATCATGACGGGCGTATGGTGCCCTTCCAGCGTGCTCTCGAACTCCCGGTCCAGAATGCTCATCAACTGTGCTGGCCGCATGGCGCCTCCACCGCAAGGGCTTTTCCATTGAACCCGCCAATCTTACGCAACCGGCCGGCGGTTTGCATGATATCCCCTACAGCCGGCAGGGAGTCCCAGAGCGTGACGGAATCCGCTCAATGATCCGCGGGGCGTGTCGATACGCTGGGTGAAGGGGCCACCCGACGAGAAGGAGAACAAGCCGCATGACACAGCCGCCTTCCCTCCTGGTCTGCGAAACCCACGAGCCGGTGCGCCAGCAGCTGACCCGACGCTTCCAGTCCGCCGGGTTTCAGGTCCGGGCCTGCGACAGCGCGCAGCATGCGCTCCGGATGCTGGAGCGACAGCGCTTCGACGCCCTGCTCACCGGGCTGATGCTGCGCGACCAGGATGCGGTCACCTTCGTGCGCGAACTCGACATCCTCGGCATCCACCTGCCGACCGTCATCAGCAGTTTCCAGACCACCCTTCCGGCACCGAACCGCATCGATCCGGACGAACCGGACTGGGTTCGCAAGGCGGCGGAACAGGCGCGGGTGATCTTCACGCTCAAGGCCTCGTTCCGTTACAGCGACCGCCTGCGTCCCCGCATCCTGCACATCGAACCCGATGCCTTCTCGGCCAGCCTCGTCCGGGCGGCGCTCGAGAAGCACGCCGACATCCGCCAGCCGGCCGCCGATGCGCTGCCCGAGGCCACCTCGACGGCCGCAGGGTGCGACCTGGTGATTCTGACGCCCGTCGACGAACATCCGGAACGGCTCGAGGGAATCTTCCACCGGCTGGCGGCCGACTCGCCGAACACGCCGCTGCTGCTGCACGCCCGCTACATCCTGCACGCACAGGGGCGACTGCTGCCGGAGGCCTGCGACCTGGGCCTGCACGGCCTGGATCTCGTCGAGGTCGTCAACACCCTCATCCTGCACGGGCGGGAAGCGCCCCTCTGCGCCCAGGCCTGACAGCAGCTGTTTCTCATTTGTCACAGAAGCGCAGCGGCGCGACCTCGCCCGTGGCCAGCCAGCGGCGGTAGTCCGAAAGGATGAGCGCGTGATCGAAGGCGAGCGGCGGAGGCGCTTGCGGGTCGAACAGGGCCACGGCCCGGGCGTCGTCGCGCGCCACGGGCTCGCCTTCGGCCTCGCCGACATAGACCGCGCTGACCGTGTGGCCGCGCGGATCCCTTTCCGGATTGGAGTAACAGCCCAGCAGCGCGATCAGCGAGACCTCGAGCGAGGTCTCCTCGCGGGCCTCGCGCACGGCGGCATCCTCCAGGCACTCGCCCACGTCCACGAAGCCGCCGGGCAGCGCCCAGCCGGGCGGCGGATTGCGCCGTTCGATCAGGACGATCGGGTGCCCCGGCCGGTCCCGCAGCCGGATGACGACATCGACCGCCACCAGCGGCGTGACCGGCTTCATGGCCTGCCTCCCTTCACGTCCCGCAGACGGCGCCTGGCCCGCTTGTCCGGGCGGCGCGCCGGGGCCGGGGCCTGCGCGGCCAGCCGGCGCGCCTCGCGTTCGCGTTCCCGGCGCGCCAGGCTCTCGGGCGTCTCGCGATAGAGCTTCGCCGCCTCGCTGGCCGGTCCCCGCCGTTCGGAGAGCGCCAGCACGTCGATCTCGAACCGCACCTCGCCCTTGCGGATCTCGAGACGGTCGCCCACCCGTACCGGCCGGGAAGGCTTGACCCGCTGGCCATCGAGGTGCACGTGCCCGCCGGCGATGGCCTCGGTGGCCAGACGGCGGGTCTTGAAGAACCGCGCGGCCCACAGCCACTTGTCGAGGCGCACCCGGCCCTGGTCCTGTCGGTCCCCGCTCATTTCTTACCCCGACGCACGAAACGCTTCAGACGTTCCCGCTTG
>JALVEM010000132.1 GCA_027030825.1 Thiohalobacter sp. | reverse complement strand
GGATCGCCGAGAATCGTTTCATAGTCGGAAGCGCCCACCTTTTCCAGGTATTCACGCATGCGGCGGGCTTCGTCGCTGGTCTGCATCTCGCGAATGAGCCGGGCGCGCGTGTTCCAGTGGGTGGTCTTTTCCTCGCCATCGACCTGATAGGTGATGTGGCGCAGGATGCCCTTGGTGTAGTCGTGCCCCACCGGCCAGGCGGGATACATGAACCAGTAGATGACGGCAAAGGCCACGGTACCGTAGAAGGCCCAGACCCACCAGGTCGGAAGCGGATTGTTGTATTCCTGCAGATCCCCGTCCCAGGAGTGGCCCGTGGTCTGCACTGCCTGCTGCTTGTCAGTCTCGCTCATCGGCTTTCACCTTGCTCTCCACATCGTCCGCGGCGTGCGTTGCGGGCTCGTCCGCGAAGGGGATGTACTTGTAGGATTCCAGGCGCTCCTTGCGCTTTCTGCCGGTGAATACATAGATCAGGATGGCGCTGAAGGTCGTGAAGAAGATCAGCAGGGCGACGACCTTGCTGTTCTCGAAGCGCCCGATCCAGGCCAGCAGTTCTTCCATGCGCCACGCCTTACCGGAAGCTGGCGAAGTAGTCTTCGCTGTACTTGCTGAAGTCCACCATGGTCCCGAGCACCTGCAGGTAGGCCACCAGCGCATCCATCTCGGTCAGTCGCGAGGGATCACCGTCGTAATTGCCTTCCTCGGCCTGCGCGAGCAGGTTGTCGCGAGCCTTGAGGATGTTGAGGCGATCGGCCACTTCCCTGCCGAATCGCTTCACATTGGCCTCGTATTCGGCCTGGGTTTCCGAATAGGGCACGCCGGTCTTCTTCAGCGCCCGCATGCGCTCCTCGATATCCGCGTAACGCAGCTCGTTCTCGAGCAACCAGGGATAGGCGGGCATGATGGATTCGGGCACCACATCGCGCGGATCGACCAGATGGGCCACGTGCCATTCATTGGAATACTTGCCGCCGACTCTCGCCAGATCCGGACCGGTGCGCTTGGAGCCCCACTGGAAGGGGTGGTCGTACTGGGACTCGGCCGCCAGCGAGTAATGACCGTAACGCAGCATCTCGTCGCGGAACGGCCGGATCATCTGCGAATGACAGAGATAGCAGCCCTCGCGCTGATAGATGTCGCGGCCCCGCAATTCCAGTGGCGTGTAGGGGCGCACGCCATCCACGTCCTCGATGGTCGACTCGATGTAGAACAGGGGCACGATCTCGACCAGCCCGCCGATGCTGATGACCAGCATGGTCGCCGCGATCAGCCAGCCGGCATTGATCTCCAGGGTCTCGTGTCGAAAAAAGCTCATGATGCTCTCCTCAGACGCCGCGCGCGGCCAGCTTCGCCTCGAGCGCGGCCTGCTCGGCCTTCGCCTGGCGGATGGTCATGAAGATGTTGAAGGCCATGACGATCACGCCGGCGACGAAAAAGGCGCCGCCCAGCGCACGCACCACATAGGGCTTGTGCAGGAACATGACCGACTCGATGAAGGTGTAGGCGAGTGCGCCGTACTCGTCGAAGGCGCGCAGCATCAGGCCCTGTCCGATGCCGGCCACCCACATGGCCGTGATGTAGAGCACGATGCCGATCGTGGCCAGGAAGAAGTGCACGTAGACCAGGCGCTGGCTGTAGAGCTTCGTGTCATACAGGCGCGGAATCATGTGATAGAGCGAACCGAAGGAGATCAGCGCCACCCAGCCCAGCGCGCCGGAATGCACGTGGCCGATGGTCCAGTCGGTGTAGTGCGAAAGGGCGTTGACGCTCTTCAATGACATCAGCGGCCCCTCGAAGGTGGACATGCCATAGAAGGAGAGCGCCGTGATCATGAACAGCATGATGGGATCGGTGCGCAGCTTCTCCCAGGCGCCGGAGAGCGTCATGATGCCGTTGATCATGCCGCCCCAGGAGGGCAGCAGCAGCATGACGGAGAAGGTGGCGGCCAGGGTCGAGGTCCAGTCGGGCAGCGCCGTCCAGTGCAGATGATGCGCGCCCACCCACATGTAGAGGAAGGACAGCGCCCAGAAGTGCACGATGGACAGGCGGTAGGAATAGACCGGGCGACCGGCCTGCTTGGGCACGAAGTAGTACATCATGCCGAGGAAGGCGGCGGTCAGGAAGAAGCCCACGGCGTTGTGGCCGTACCACCACTGGGTCATGGCGTCCTGCACGCCGGAGAACAGGCTGTAGGACTTCATGCCGAAGAGGCTGACCGGGATGGCGAGATTGTTGAAGATGTGCAGGATGGCCGTGGCCAGGATGAAGGCGATGTAGAACCAGTTGGCCACATAGATGTGCGGCTGGCTCCGGCGCCGCAGCGTGCCCACGTAGACCAGGAAATAGGCGACCCAGGTCACGGTGATGAGAAGGTCGATGGGCCATTCGAACTCGGCGTATTCACGCGACTGGGTGTAGCCCATCATGTAGCTGATGGCGCCGGCGGCCACGGCGATCTGCCAGCCCCAGAAGGTGAAGCTGGCCAGGGAATCGTTCCACAGACGCGCCTGGGAGGTGCGCTGCACGACATAATAGGACGTGGCGAACAGGGCGCTCCCCCCGAAGCCGAAGATCACCAGCGTGGTGTGCACGGGGCGCAGACGGCCGAAGGTGATCTGGGGAATCTCGAAGTTCAGGAAGGGCCAGGCCAGCTCGGAGGCGATGTAGACGCCGACGCCCATGCCGAGCACGCCCCAGACCAGCGCCATGATGGCGAACTTCCTGATGATTTCGTAGTTGTACTGCTCGGTGGCAGTCACATGTGCCGCGTGCGCCATATCGATGCCTCACGTCCTGATTCAACGAATCGAAGCCGCGCCACGAGGGCGGGGCCTATCGGAAGGTCGCGAGATTCTAATATGGGAGACCGGCGCATTCAACCGACACAAAGTGTAATATTGCAGCGCGCCTTGCCAGACAACGCCTTGAGTCAGATCAAACTCCCGGAATCACCACATGGAATTCGTTTCGGCCACCCCATGAATCCGCCTTCCGATCACCACCCCCGAACCGGTCCGCGTGCCTGGCTGGTACTGGGCGTCTATGCGCTCATCGCCGCCGGCGCCCTGGCCCTGCTGCTGGTGGCGGCGCGTTCACCGGGCATCGGCGAACGACTGCCCTGGCCGGACGTCTTCCACACCGCCCTCGTGGTGCACGTGGACCTGTCGGTGCTGGTCTGGTTCCTCGCATTCTCGGCCCTGCTGTGGAGTCTCGACCGCCCGGCCCCTCCCCTGCCGACATGGATCTCTCTGGGGCTCGCCTGGGCCGGTACCCTGCTGCTCTCCATCAGCCCTTTCGTCGGCGACGGCCCGCCGCTGCAGAACAACTATGTGCCGGTACTGCTGCGCCCCCTGTTCCATGCCGGACTCGGCCTCTTCGCGCTGGGGATCCTGATGCAGGCGCTGCTCGGACTCCGCCGCGCCGATACGGAACCCTTCCGGTCGCTGACCACGCGCCTCTCCGCCCTGACCGTGCTGGTCGCGGCCCTGCTCTTCCTTCACGCCATCCTGGTTCTGGATGACAAGGCGCTGGCCGCCGCCCGCTTCGAATATCTGTTCTGGAGCAGCGGGCATGTCCTCCAGTTCAGCCACGGCCTGATGCTGCTGCTGTGCTGGCATCTGCTGCTCGGCCCCGACTCGCCCGTCCATGCGCGACCCGCCCTCTCCAACCGCCTTGCGTTGCTGGCCTTCATCCCCGTGCTGGCCGCGCCGCTGATCGAGTGGCGGCATGCCATCGACAGCGCCGCCTATCGGCTCGAATACACGCAACTGATGCGCTTCGGCGGCCTGCTGCTCGCTCCCCTCGGCGCCTGGCTGGCGTGGCGGTATCTCGCCCGGCCCGGCCGGTTTCGCGATGTG
>JALVEM010000131.1 GCA_027030825.1 Thiohalobacter sp. | reverse complement strand
CGGCATGGAGGTCCTCAAACGCTGGCGGACCTCGGGCAACAGGGTCCCCGTGCTGATCCTCACTGCCCGAGACAGCTGGCAGGAGCGCGTGGACGGCCTGCGTGCCGGCGCCGACGACTATCTGGGCAAGCCCTTCGAGCCCGAGGAACTGCTGGCCCGCATCGAGGCGGTGATCCGTCGCCATGCCGGTCAGGCAGACAACACCCTCAAAGCCGGCGGATTGACACTCGATCGCGACCGCCGCGAGGTGCGACTGCCGGACGAATCGCGCGTGGCGCTCACCGCTACGGAATTCCGCATTCTGGAAGCATTGATGCGCACACCCGGCCGGGTGCTTTCGAAGGCCCGTCTGGGCGAGCAGGCCTTCCAGGACGATGAATACGACGACAACCGCCTCGAGGTCTATATCCGGCGACTGCGAAGGAAGATCGGCCAGGAACGAATCCTCACACGCCGCGGCCAGGGATATGTATTTCCCGGGGAACGCACATGAAATCGCTGCATCGCCAGCTGTGGCGCAGTGCAGCAGCAGTGATGGCCATGCTGGCTGCCGGTCTGTGGTTGATCGGACATCTGATTCTGAACCATACCCTCACCAACCTGCTGGAATCCCGGTTGCAGCATGATGCGGAAACCCTGCTCGCCGCAATCGACTGGCAGAACGGTACACCGGTGCTCGATCATGCCGGTCTCGCAGGTGTCTACGCACAGGTCCGTTCCGGCCACTACTATGCCATCGAGATAGACGACGGCCGGTACTTCCGTTCCCGTTCCCTCTGGGATCGGCAGCTGCCGGTGCGTCATCCGCAACCCGGCGACGAAATCCTTGAAGAATCGTCTCTGGAAGGGGACGAAGTCGTACTCGTCCGGCATGCCGGCTATCGCAAGCAGGGGCATCGCCTGTGGATCAGTGTGGCGGAAGACATTGCCCCCCTGAAAGCGGCCGGCAAACGGTTCAATCTGGCGTTTCTCGTCATCACACTGGCTGGTTTCAGCCTGCTGGCGCTGTTGCAGGGATGGCGCATCCGTAGCGTATTGCAACCACTCGATGCAGTGCGTGGAGAACTGGACAGGATCGCGATCGGCGGACAGGATGCCATCCGCACCGAAACGCCCGTGGAGATCGCGCCGCTCATCACTGCCTTCAACCGCCTGCTCAGGCAACACCAGGAACGCATACGGCGTTCACGCAATGCCCTCGGCAATCTGGCGCATGCCCTCAAGACGCCTCTCAGCGTGCTGCGCCAGGACATCGAGACGATCGATGACAAGGCACTGGCCGAGTCTCTGGGCAACAAGGTTCGACGCATCCGGCAGCTCATCGAGCGCGAACTGCGGCGCGCCCGCATCGCGGGCCCGGGCGGGGTGGCGGCCCCCTTTGCGCCTCGACAGGACTTGCGTGAACTGGTCGGGTTGATGGAACGTATCCACCCTGACAAGCAGATCAAGGTGGATATACGCGGCACCGGGAACCGAATATCAGTGGACCGGGAGGATGCGCTTGAACTCGTCGGCAATCTGCTCGACAACGCCTGCAAATGGGCGGAACGCGAAATACACCTCGCACTGGATGCGCGACAGGGCTTTTACCTGTGCATCGAGGACGACGGTCCGGGCATTCCGTCCGAACTGCGAGCCCGGCTGCTCGGGCGCGGACAGCGCCTGGACGAGGAAGCCCCGGGCCATGGCCTGGGGCTTGCCATCGTTCAGGATATCGTCCTGAGCTATGCTGGCAAGCTGTCTCTCGGTGAATCCGCCGCCCTCGGCGGCCTGAAAGTGGAAGTCAGCCTGTGACGTGTTCATTTCAACCACCAGAGTGGAATCGACAGCCTGTCAATCGTCCATGTCGGCCGACAGCAATGCCATTACCTTGCGCCAGCCGGCTTCCGCCTCCGGGCCGGCCCTTCTGAACACCTCGGCCAGCTGGGCCCGCTGTTCTCCCGTCAGTTTTTCCTCGAGCCGACGACCCTTGGGGGTGAGCTTGAGCCGCTTGACCCGGCGGTCTCGGGTATCCTGCCTCGAGTGAATGTAGCCATCCTCTACCAGTTGCCGAAGCGGGCGGTTCAGGTATTGCTTGCTCACCCGCATGATCTTCAGCAGCTCGTTGATGCTGCAGTCCGGATTGCGTCCCACGAAATACAGAATGCGGTGATGCACGCGCGAATAGCCGAGTACCCCGAGGCGTTCGTCGGGATGCGCCGTGATGGCCCGGAAGCCGAAATGCAGCGCCTCCAGCGCCTGGTTCAGACGCCGCTCTTCTTCCACCGTGATTTTCGAGTCAACCATATTGACATTTTAATGAAGTCAGGCGCATGATGATACAGGTCAACATTATTGACTATTCTGGAGCTTCCAATGAATCGGGGTGTCTGCTGGATCGACGAGCGTGTTCAGCCATTGGCAGAGGCGCGCGTTCCCGTGACGGACCATGGCCTGCTCTATGGTGACGGGGTGTTCGAAGGCATCCGTTTCTATGCAGGCACGCCCTTCCTTCTCGAGGAACACCTGCAACGGCTGCGGAATTCGGCGCGCGCCATCTCGCTGGACATTCCCTGGAACAACGAAAGCCTGTCCTCGATCATGGCCGAGGTCATCGATGCCTTCGATGGCGAGGATGGCTATCTACGCCTGATCGTCACCCGTGGCGACGGCCCGCTGGGCATCGACCCCGCACCTTGCAGGACACCGAGGTTGATCGTGATCGCCAGCCGGCTGGAGATGGTCGATCCGGCGACTCGAACACGGGGGATTCGGCTCGTCACGGCGGCGACCCGCCGCCTGCCGCCGGACGGTCTCGATCCGCGCATCAAGAGCCTCAATTATCTGAATCACATCCTGGCCCGGATCGAAGCCAATCGTGCCGGCGCCGACGAGGCCGTGCTGCTCAACGACCAGGGGCGCGTGGCCGAGGGAACCGCCGACAATCTCTTCATCGTGCGAAACGGTTGCCTGCTCACGCCACCGGTCATCGACGGCGCATTGCCGGGTATCACCCGCGCGCTGATCCTGAAACTGGCAAGCGACATGGGCATCGAGGCACGCGAGCAATCGCTGGCGCCCTACGATCTTCACACTGCAGACGAATGTTTTCTCACCGGCACCGGCGCCGAACTGATACCGGTGCGCGAGATCGACGGGCGCATGGCGAAGGCCTGCCCGGGACCGGTATTCCAGCGCTGCCACCGGGCCTTCCGTGAAACCATACGTCGGCACTGCGAAGGAGAATGACGATGTCTGCCGGACCACCCGTCCTGAACATCGACGATGTGCCGTTGCAGGACTGGCGGCACGGTGAACGCTACCAGGCGCGCGTGGCGCGGATCGGCAGGCGACTCGGCGCGAGAAAGCTCGGCTATCGCCTCGTGGTGCTGCCGCCGGGCAAGGTCGCCTGGCCCGCGCATGCACATCTGGTCAACGAGGAGATGTTCTTCATCATCGAGGGCAGCGGCCGGCTGCGGCTGGGTGACGAGACCTGGCCGCTGAAAGCCGGTGATGTCGTGGCGGTGCCTCCCGGTCCGGACACCCCGCACCAGATCCTCAACGATGGCGAGGCCGAGCTGAAATACCTGTGCGTCAGCACCATGGAGGAGCCCGATGTCGTGATCATGCCCGACTCGGACAAGGTCAACATCATGGTCGGCAGTCCGCCCGGTGGCGACAGGTCGGCGAGAACGTTATCGATATGCCTGCCATTGAATGCAGCCGTCGATTATTGGGAAGGCGAGGATTGACCCGCTGCAACCGCGTCGGAACAGGGTCAAGGCGGACGGCGAAAAGGGCTTGACCTGGAGCCGACTCCAGGCTCTACGCTTGAGACACATCGGTTTCGAGTGGAGGAGACCATGACCTTCCCCGCCGCATTTCGCCAT
>JALVEM010000130.1 GCA_027030825.1 Thiohalobacter sp. | reverse complement strand
CTTGTTGCAGCCACCGTAGCGACGGTGCAGGGTGCCGAGCTCGCCCCACTTGGAGCGATAGACCGGGAAGTGGGTCACATGGCCGAGCGCCGGGCTGAGCAGATCGGCACGGATGCGGTTGCCCGCATTGTACATGTGGCAGTCCGCACAGGCCATGTTGAGCTGGCCGCGCTTGGCATAGAAGTGGAACTTGCCACGTTCGTAGGCCTCCAGCGCCCGCGGGTCGTCCGGAATCTTGATGTTGATCCTCTTGCCGCGCGAGGTGTAGGCCATGTAGGCGGAGATCTGGGCGATCTTGCCCTTCTTCCACTTCAGCGGCTTTTCGCCGTTCTTCACCCGGCAGTCGTTGATGGCGGATTCGAGGGTCACCACCTTGCCGGTCTCGGTGTCGAAGTAGGGATAGTTCTGGCGGATGCCGATGCCTTCGTTCGGGAAACAGCTGGCATAGGTCTTGCCGTTCTTGAACGGCGTGTTGAACAGCTCCTTGCCCTTCTCGATGTCGATCTCGTAGGGCGGGAACTCCTCGATCGCCTCCCACTGTTCCCGGGATGCCTGGTCGATGGCGTAGACGCCGTTGGCGAAGTCGTCGAACGGCACGTTCGGGAAACGGTTTTGATAATACTCCCTGAATGCCTTCAGATCGCTTTCGGGCGAGGCCGAGCCGGTCGCGGGCAGCAGGGCGATCGAGGCGGCGGTCAGCGCGATGCCGATGAGTCTTTTCATGGATGCCTCCTTGGGGTCACGGGTTCGCATCAGGCGATCTTGATTTCCCTGGAATCGCTCTGTCCCTTGTTGTCCACCCAGCGCAGGCTCACGGTGTCGCCCTTGGCGCCGCCCTTGAACTTGAAGGACAGATAGGGGTTCTTGGAGATGGCCGGCCCCCAGTTGGCGGTCAGCACGGGCTTGCCGTTGTGCGTGCAGACGACTTCCTGGATGAAGTGGGCGGGGATCTTCTTGCCGGTCTTCTTGTCCTTGCGCTGACCGGTTTCCATGGGGTGACTGATCAGCACCTTGACGGTGGTGACATCGCCCGAGAGCTTGGCGCGCATCTTGATGGTATTGGCCATGACTGTACCTCTTCGGAATTCTGTGGATTCGTGATCTGTGGCGTCGATGCCCGGCCGGAATCAGCCGCCGCAACCGCCGATGGTGACCTTCACTTCCTTGCCGGTGCTGTAGAGCTTGCCGCCGGCCTTGACCACGGCGATGACGCTGGAAGTCTTGCCCATCTTGATGCGGGTGGCCACATAGGGCAGGGCGCCATCGGCGAGGACGAAATTGGAAGTCAGCGGATTGGCGTTCTTCTCGGCCAGGATGCTGATCGATTCCACACCGTCGATGCCGTTGACGGACACCGTGACGGGTACCACGGCGCCGTTCTCGGCGATATCGGGCGCCTTGATGCTGATCTTGTCGGAACCGGTGAGTTCCGAACTGCCGAACAGGGCCTTGACGGCGTCGTCCACGCTGGTGGCATCGAAGGCGGACTTGGGCCAGGCAGCGAGCACCATGCGCGGCGTCACGAGCCCCGCACCGGCAGCCATGCCGATGACGCCTGCTGCAACGGTGCCCTTGAGCAGGGTTCTGCGTTTGATGTCGATATTCACGTTCCGTACTCCTGAATGATTCAAGTGGGGTTGGTTCCTGTGTTCGCCGTCGGAGGCGTCCTCACAGCGAATGAATGAACTCCACGACCTTGTCGATCTCCTCCTCGGAGAGGATCCTGTGCCGGCCGAACGGGGGCATGATGGTGTTCGGGTTGTTGACCGTGGCATCCCAGATCTGGGCGCGCAGCCTTGCCTTGTCGGGGAAGCGGGCCTTCATGCCGATCAGCGGCGGGCCGATGTTGCCGGGCAGCGTGCCGCCCTCGATCTGGTGGCAGGCGAGACAGTTGCCTTTCTTGCGGTTGAAAGCGATCTCCCTGCCCTGCTCGATGACGGATTTCGCTTCCGCGGCGACCGCATTCTGGACCGCTGCAGGGCCCAGACTTCCAGCCAGTACGAGGATGGAGGCTGCGGTGAGATGGATGCCGGTGCGTCGCTGCATCGTTTCCTCCTGAAGTGGATGGTTGATCAATCTTGCGAGTGCTGGCGAGTGGCTACGCTACACCCACCGGCGATTTGTTGTAAAGCCCCCGCATCGTAAGGCAGGTGTCGGCAAACGCCGGGAATATCAGTGTTTCCTGATGCCTGACGGGGGCCGGGCCGACGTGTACGCATACTGGACGATGCAGTCTGCGGCTTTATTCCGGATTCTGTCCGACCGGCTGCTAGTGATGCGAGGCGGAACGCTGGCGCAGACGGAGGCGATGCAGGCGCGCCTGGATCCGGCTGCGCAGGGTATCGTCCCGGGTCAGCTCCAGCGCCTGTTCCAGTTGCGCGATGGCTGCAGCGAGGTCGCCGGCTTCCTCCGCCCTGCGGGCCAGTGTTTCGTGCGCACGGGCCGGTTCGCCGGCCGCGCGATGGGCGCGTGCCAGCGTCTCGAGCAGCGCCTGACGGATCTCGAAGCCGATGCGTGTTCCGGACGATTCCAGCGGTTCTTTCAGCAGCCGCAGTGCGACATCCGGATGTCCCGCTTCGAGCGCCAGGCGGGCGCGTTCGTGCAGCAGGAGCGGATCGCCGGGTAGCAGTTTCAGGCTCCTGTCCAGTGTGGTCCGGGCCGAGTCGGGATCGCCGGCCTCGCGTTGCAGCCTCGCCAGATCGTAGGCGAAGAGGGAACGCGCCGGATGCTTTTCACGAAGCGCTTCCAGGATGCCGATGGCGCGCCGGTAGCGTTTCTCGCGTCCCAGGGCGAGCGCCAGTGCGTAGCGGCGGGCAATGGCGTCGTTGCCTCGGGTCGAGGTGGTCTCGAACCGCTCCGGACGAGCGAGATCCGGCGCGGCATGCAGGGCTTCGAACCGTGCCTTGACGAGATGGAAGCGCAGGCTGTCACGGCGCGGTTTCGAGTGCTCGAGATCGGCCGGGATTCGGGCGAGCGCATCGGCGATGCGTTCGGTGGTCACGGGATGGGTGCGCAGCAGCGGGGGCGGGCCGGCGCCGTACAGGCGCGACTGGCGCTGAAGCCGATCGAAGAAGCGCGGCATGCCGCGGGGATCGAAACCGGCGCGCAGCAGGATCTGCATGCCGAGATGGTCGGCCTCCGACTCGTTGCTGCGCGTGTAGTTGATCTGCTGCTGGATGGCGCCGGCCTGGGTGCCCATCAGGATCGCCTGGCCGGCCTCGCCGTTCTGCGTGCCGACCAGCACGGCCGCGAGCACGGCCGCCAGCGCCGGAATGCTCAGCCGGTCGGCCTTGTCGTAGGCGCGGGCCAGATGATGCTGGGTGATGTGCGCGATCTCGTGCGCCAGCACGGCCGCCAGTTCGCTCTCGTCGTCCGCGGCGGTGAACAGTCCGGTGTGGACGCCGATATAGCCCCCGGGCACGGCGAAGGCGTTGATGCTTGCGTCCCTGACCAGGAAGAAGTGGAACCGGCCGTCCGGTTCGTCGCTGACCGAAACCAGCCGCATCCCCAGACTGTCGAGATATCTCAGGGCCGGCAGGTCCTCGAGCAGACGCCGTTCGCGACGCAGTTGCCGGTAGAATTCCGCGCCGATCGCGGCCTCCTGCTGCGCGTCGAACAGGCGCTGGCTGCGGTCGCCGATGTCGGGCAGGGAATTGCCGGGATCGGCCGCGACGGCGAGGGGAAGCCAGAACAGGAAAAGGTGGAAGAGCGTTCGCATATGTTATCTCGGACAGATCGAACGCCCGGCGGTTTCCGGAACACGGAAACCTTTCCATAAAAAGGTTTTATTGAGAATGATCAATTGAGACTATATTATGAATTACTAAACAACGGGGATGCGGTACGTCGCGAGACATCCTGATTCGTATCCGGTCAG
>JALVEM010000129.1 GCA_027030825.1 Thiohalobacter sp. | reverse complement strand
GTGCGCATCACCCATCTGCCCACCGGCATCGTGGTGCAGTGCCAGAACGACCGCTCCCAGCACAAGAACAAGGCCCAGGCCATGAAACAGCTCAAGGCCAAGCTCTACGAGCTGGAGATGCAGAAGCGCCGCGCCGAGCAGCAGGCGCTCGAGGAGCAGAAGTCCGACATCGGCTGGGGCGCACAGATCCGCTCCTATGTGCTGGACCAGTCCCGCATCAAGGACCTGCGCACCGGCGTGGAAGTGGGCAACACCCAGGCCGTGCTCGACGGCGACCTCGACCCCTTCATCGAGGCCAGCCTCAAGTCGGGATTGTAGCGAGTCAGGAAATCCACGAACCCACAAGATGGTGAATGGCCACGGAAAACACGGAAAGCACGGAAAGGAACGATTGCCACGAAGCCCACGAAATGACTCGATGTGTAGCTCGGGATCGAACTGCGTGGTCTGCGCGGCGCAATGCAACGATGGCAGCGCCGCTTTCGGACTCCACGCCTTGTCCGCGTACCGCGGATTCCCTGTGCTTCTCGGGAAGCGGCGCGCTCGGGAACTCGCCCCTGTGGGGCTCAGACACCCCTCGCTTTCCCCGCCGCTTCCCTGCGATGCTCGGCTGCGGCGAGTCGCCTCAGCGGCCCGCCATCGTTGCTTCCCGGCATCATCCTTCCGTGCTTTCCGTGCTTTCCGTGGCCATACAACCTGGAAGGCAAGTTGAAGCTGAATGGATGAACGCATGAGCGAAGAGAAGCGCACCGAGCAGGAAGAGAACCGCCTGATCGCCGAGCGGCGCCGCAAGCTGGCGAGGATTCGCGAAGAGGAGGGCATCGCCTTCCCCAACGATTTCCGCCGCAACGTGGTGGCGGCCGAGCTGCACGCCCGCTACGGCGACCGGGACAACGACTGGTTCGAGGCCAATCCGATCCGGGTCGCCGTGGCCGGCCGCATGATGGCCAAGCGGGTGATGGGCAAGGCGAGCTTCGCCCACATCCAGGACATGTCCGGGCGGATCCAGCTCTTCATCCAGCGCGATGCCCTGCCCGAGGGGGTCTACCAGAAGTTCAAGACCTGGGATGTCGGCGACATCGTCGGTGCCGAGGGCGTGCTGTTCAAGACGAAGACCGGCGAGCTGTCCGTCAAGGTGGACAGCTTGCGCCTGCTGGTCAAGTCCCTGCGTCCGCTGCCCGAGAAATTCCACGGGCTCTCGGATCTGGAGGCACGCTACCGCCAGCGTTACCTCGACCTCATCATGAACGAGGTCTCGCGCGAGGTCTTCCGCAAGCGCACCCGCATCATCAAGTACATCCGCCGTTTCCTGGACGCGCGCGACTTCCTCGAGGTCGAGACGCCCATGATGCAGGTCATTCCGGGCGGCGCGGCGGCGCGGCCGTTCATCACCTACCACAACGCGCTGGACATGGAGCTCTACCTTCGCATCGCGCCCGAGCTCTATCTCAAGCGGCTGGTGGTGGGCGGATTCGAGAAGGTCTACGAGATCAACCGCAACTTCCGAAACGAAGGGCTCTCGACCCGCCACAATCCCGAGTTCACCATGCTGGAGTTCTACCAGGCCTATGCCGACTACCGGGATCTGATGGACCTGACCGAGGAGATGCTGCGCGGACTCGCGCAGGAAGTGCTTGGAAGTACCGAGGTGACCTGGCAGGGCGAGACCTTCGACTTCGGCAGGCCCTTCGCGCGCATGACGTTGAAGGAATCCATCCTGCACTTCAATCCCGACATCGAGGCCGGGGATCTCGAGGATCTGGAACGCATCCGCGAGATCGCCGGCAGGCTCGACATTCCGGTCAAGGAGACCTGGGGCGTGGGCAAGCTGCAGACCGAGATCTTCGAGAAGACCGTCGAAGACCGCCTGCGGGACCCCACCTTCATCACCGCCTATCCCACGGAGGTCTCGCCGCTGGCGCGCCGCAACGATGCCGACCCCTCGGTCACCGACCGGTTCGAGTTCTTCGTCGGCGGCCGCGAGATCGCCAACGGTTTCTCCGAGCTCAACGATCCCGAGGATCAGGCCGAGCGCTTCCGTCGCCAGGTCGAGGAGAAGAATGCCGGCGACGAGGAGGCCATGCACTTCGACGAGGACTATATCGTGGCGCTGGAGCACGGGTTGCCGCCGACCGCCGGCGAGGGCATCGGCATCGACCGCCTGGTGATGCTGATGACGGATTCCGCCTCCATCCGCGACGTGCTGCTGTTCCCGCACATGCGTCCCGCCGGCCGCTGAGGCATGCGCCAGGGGCATGGTGTTGATTTCGGCGGGGATCTGCCCTAAAGATTGGGGGCGGATATCCGATACCGAATAAGACGAACGGGAGGCTGTGGGAGGCCATGAGAGGGCGATGGGCGTGCCGCAAAGCAGGCTGATGCCGGCCGACCGGCTGCACGAGGAGCTCGCACGTCGGGAGCGTGAGCTCGCCGTGCTGAAGGAGACCGCGGACATGCTGGCCGGCGAGCGGAATCTCGAGACCCTCCTGCAGCTCATCGCGCGCCGGGCCCGGGAACTGGTCGACGCCTCGACCGTGCTCATCCCGGTGCTGGACAAGGAATGCGCCACCTATACCTACATGGCCGGCGACGGCGAGAATGCCGAGGAGATCGTCGGCGAGAGCCTGCCGATCGAGTTCGGCATCTGCGGCTGGGTCTGGAAGCACAAGAAACCCTGGTGGCGCGGGGTTCTCGACGATCTCGACGAGCATGAACGCACGCTCTGGGAATCCGAGGCCGGCACCGTCCTGCTCGTCCCGCTCATCGGCAAGGAGCATTTTCTCGGCGGGGTCTCCGCCCTGCGCAAGCGCAACGGCGAGGAATTCACTCGACGCGATCTCGATCTGCTGAGCCTGTTCGCCTCCCAGGCGGCGCTCGCCATAGAAAATGCGCTGGCCTTCGAGCGGCTCGACGAGGCCCTGCGCAAGTCCGAGGATCTGCGTGTCGAACTGCTGCGCCTCAATGCCGACCTTCTGGAGAGCAATCGGCAGCTGGAATATCTGAGCCTCTACGACCCGATCACCCGCCTGCCCAATCGTGCCCTGTTTCACGACCGGATCGATTCGCTGTGCACCCGGTCGGAAAGTGAATCCGACGGGCGGCAGCTCGGCCTGATTCTTCTGGACATCCTGCATTTCCGGGAGATCAACGAGCGTTGGGGCCACGAGGCGGGAGACCATCTGCTGCGTGACATCGCCGAACGCCTGCGCCTGTGCATGCAGTCGGGCGACACGATCGCCCGCTACGGGGCCGACGAATTCGTCTTCCTGCGGCCCGATGTCAGCGAGGAAGAAACACTGGCCTTCGCAGAGTTTCTGCTGGAACAACTGGCCGAACCCTTCACCTGGGGCGGGCAGACCTACACCGTGGTGGTGCATGCCGGCGTGGCACACGGGAAGGCAGACGGGGAGAATGCCCGCAGGCTGCCGAATCAGGCCCAGATGGCGCTCTGTCACGGGCGTTCCACGCATCAGCAGATCACCCGTTTCGACCCCGCCTTCGAGGCCGAGAGTGCAACTTCGCCCTTCACGCTGATCGGCGAACTGCGCTGCGCGTTCCAGGAGGAACAGTTCCTGCTGCACTATCAACCCAAGGTCGCGCTGGGCACGGGACGGGTCGTGGGCTGCGAGGCCCTGGTGCGCTGGAACCATCCCGAGCTGGGGCTGGTATATCCCGACCGGTTCCTGCAGGCGCTCGACGAAGCCGGGCTCATGGCAGAGTTCAACCGCTGGCTCATTCGCACGGCGCGCGCGCAGTGCGAACAGTGGAAGGCTGCCGGGCTGCAGGTTCAGGTCGCCGTGAACCTGCCGGTGTCCAGCCTGCTGGATGCGGATTTCATCGACTGGCTGACGGGCGAGATCGTGGAGGCATCCGCGGCAGGCTG
>JALVEM010000128.1 GCA_027030825.1 Thiohalobacter sp. | reverse complement strand
TGACTGAAGATGGGTGCTGCGCGGGCTTCCGGGATGACTCCATCCTCCGTCATTCCGGCCAAGCGAGCAGAGCGAGCGCGAGCCGGAATCCAGAAACCACGCTGATTCTTGTTGTTGTGGCCTGTCCTCTTTCCTGGATCCCGGATAGCCCGCTGCGCGGGCTTCCGGGATGACTGGGGGTTGGGTGCTGCGCGGGCTTCCGGGATGACCGAAGGGTGCAACGGTTGCGGCTGCCTCAAGCGTGGCCGACTCGGCGATGCCGAGCATCGCGGGCCGGTCGGCGAATCGAGCGAGGGGTGTTTGAGCCCGCAGGGCGAGTTCCCGAGCGCGCCGGCCGACCCGCGACGCGCAGGGCACCCGGAGGGCGAGCCGTCGGAGGCCACGATCGAGGCAGTCGCAACCTTCCAGCTTCCAGCTTCCAACTTCGAGCTTCGAGCTTCCAGCTCCCGGCTTCCTCTCTCATCAGGAATACTGGCAGCCCTTGACATCTGCGGTATATTCGAATCAGGTGAAATTTCCCCCGAGACAGCGGAGGTGCACGTGGCGAATGCAGCCCTGGCAATCGATTCCTACCGCACCCTGGCCGAGGACGAGGTGCAGGAACGCATTCTCGCGGCCCGCGAGGCGCTCGGCGACCGGGCGGTGATCCTGGGCCATCACTACCAGCGTGACGAGGTCTTCCGGCACGCCGACTTCAGCGGCGATTCCCTCAAGCTCTCGCGGCAGGCGGCGGCCTCCGGCGCCGAGTACATCGTTTTCTGCGGGGTGCATTTCATGGCCGAGGTGGCGGACATCCTGTCACGCCCGGACCAGACGGCCATCCTGCCCGACATGGCGGCCGGCTGTTCCATGGCGGACATGGCCACGCTGCGCAAGGTCGAGCAGGCCTGGCGCGAACTCGGCGAAGTCATCGACCCCGACCAGGCCGTCACGCCGGTCACCTACATCAATTCCTCGGCCGATCTCAAGGCCTTCTGCGGCCGGCACGGCGGCATCGTCTGCACTTCCTCCAATGCGGCCAACGTGCTGGAGTGGGCCTGGTCACGGCGCGAGAAGGTGCTGTTCTTCCCCGACCAGCACCTGGGGCGCAACACGGCCCTGCTGAAGATGGGCATGACCGAGGACGACATCGTGGTCTGGGACTTCACGAAGCCGATGGGCGGGCTCGCGCCGGAGCAGATCCGCCGGGCGCGCCTCATCCTCTGGCAGGGCTTCTGCTCGGTCCACATGATGTTCCGCCCCGAGCACATCGGGGCCTTCCGCGAAAAACACCCCGAGGGCCGGGTCATCTCCCATCCCGAGTGCACCTACGAGGTCTGCAGCCGCTCGGACTACGTCGGCTCGACCGAGTACATCATCCGTACCATCGCCGAGGCCGAGCCGGGCACCCGCTGGCTGGTGGGCACCGAGCTCAACCTGGTCAACCGGCTGCATGCCCGCCACAAGGCCGAGGGCAAGCAGGTGCACTTCATGTCGCCGACGGTGTGCATGTGCTCGACCATGTTCCGCATCGACCCCCAGCACCTGTGCTGGACGCTGGAGAACCTGGTGGAGGGGCGTCCCGTCAACGTGATCCAGGTGCCCGAGGAGACCGCGGCTCAGGCGCGTCTGGCGCTGGAGCGCATGCTCGAGGTTTCGCCTTGAGATCACCTCGATGCCGGCACATGCTAGAATTCCGGCCAGAGACAGAACTGGCTGAGGAACCTCCATGGCTGGACACAGCAAATGGGCGAACATCAAGCACAAGAAGGCGGCGAACGACAAGAAGCGGGCCAAGATCTGGACCAAGCTGATCCGCGAGCTGACGGTCGCCGCCCGCGAGTGCAAGACCTCCGATCCCTCCGTCTGTCCCCGCCTGCGCCTGGCCTGGGACAAGGCGCTTTCCGCCAACATTCCCAAGGACACCATCGAGAAGGCCGCCAAACGCGGTGCCGGCGAGCTGGAAGGCGCCAGCGCCTATGAGGAGGCGCGCTACGAGGGCTACGGCCCCGGCGGGGTGGCGGTGATGGTCGACTGCCTGACCGACAACCGCAATCGCACGGTCTCCGAGGTGCGCCACGCCTTCACCAAGATGGGCGGCAACCTGGGCACCGACGGCTCCGTGGCCTACCTGTTCCGCAAGGTGGGCATCATCAGCTTCGCGCCCGGTACCGACGAGGACGCCGTCATGGAGGCCGCGCTCGAGGCCGGCGCCGAGGACGTGGTGACCAACGACGACGGCTCCATCGACGTGCTCACCACGCCGGAGGAATTCGATGCCGTCCGCCAGGCCATCGAGGCCGCCGGCCTGAGTCCGGAGAACGCCGAGGTCACCATGAAGGCGGACACGCTGGCGCCGGTCGATGCCGAGACGGCCGAGAAGGTCATGCGGCTGATCGACATGCTGGACGACCTCGACGACGTGCAGGAGGTCTACACCAATGCCGACATCCCCGACGAGGTGCTCGAGCGGATGGCCTCCTGAGGCCCGGCCGTGAAGCCTTCACCCGCCGTCGTTCGCATCCTGGGCATCGATCCGGGCTCGCGGATCACCGGCTACGGCATCATCGACATCCAGGGCAATCGTCATGCGCACGTCGCCAGCGGCGTGCTGAAGGTCACCGGCGACGACGTGGCCTCGCGCCTCGGCTGCGTGTTCGAGGGCATCCGGGCGCTGGCCGCCGAATGGTCGCCGGCCGAGGCCGCCATCGAGCGGGTGTTCGTGTCCCGCAACGCCGATTCCGCGCTCAAGCTGGGCCAGGCCCGCGGCGCCGCCATCTGCGGCCTGGCGGACCTGGGTTGCCCGGTGGCCGAATACGCCGCCCGCGAGATCAAGCAGGCCGTCGTGGGCCACGGCAACGCCGACAAGCGCCAGGTCCAGCACATGGTCCAGGTCATCCTGAATCTCGCGCGGCCGCCGGTGGCCGATGCCGCCGATGCCCTGGCCGTGGCCATCTGCCATGCCCATGTCCGCCAGACCCGGATGCGGCTGGTGCCCGCCGGCGTCGGGAGGCGCCCGTGATCGGCTTTCTGCGCGGCCGGCTGGCCGGGCGGCAGCCGCCGACTCTGTGGCTGGAGGTCGGCGGCGTCGGCTACGAGGTCGAGGCGCCCATGACCACCTTCTACGACCTGCCCGCCGACGGCAGCGAGGTGGTCTTGCACACCCACCTCGTGGTGCGGGAGGATGCGCATGTGCTCTACGGGTTCTCGCGCCGAAGCGACCGGGAGCTGTTCCGGACGCTCATCCGCATCACGGGCGTCGGGCCGCGCATGGCGCTGGCCATTCTTTCCGGCATGCCCGCGGAGGAGTTCGTGCGCACCGTGCAGGAAGGGGAGGCGAAGGCGCTGACCCGCATTCCCGGCATCGGGCGCAAGACCGCCGAGCGGCTGGTGGTGGAACTGCGCGACCGGCTCGAGGCCTGGGGCGCGCCGCCACCCGCCGGCACGGGCCAGGCCACGGTCGCCGTCCTGGATCCGGTGGAGGAGGCCGTCACCGCCCTGATCGCGCTCGGCTACAAGCCGGCCGAGGCGAGCCGCATGGTGCGCGGCGTGGCGACGGAAGGCCTCGGTGCCGAGGACATCATCCGGCAGGCGTTGCAGAAGGCAGTGAAGGGATGAACGGGGAAGGGGAACGGCGCATGGTGGATCCCGAGGCGGCCTCGCCCGAGGAGGTCCGCATCGATCGGGCCGTCCGCCCGCGCACCCTGGCCGACTATGTCGGCCAGCCCCGCGTGCGCGAACAGATGGAGATCTTCATCCACGCCGCCCGTGGCCGGGGCGAGGCCCTCGATCACGTGCTGATCTTCGGTCCGCCGGGTCTCGGCAAGACCACGCTGGCGCACATCATCGCCAACGAGATGGGCGCCGGCCTGCGCCAGACCTCGGGCCCCGTGCTGGAAAAGCCCGGCGACCTCGCCGCCCTGCTCACCAATCTCGAACCGCACGACGTGCTGTTCGTGGACGAGATCCATCGCCTGAGCCCCGTGGTCGAGGAGATCCTGTATCCGGCCATGGAGGACTACCAGCTCGACATCGTCATCGGCGAGGGACCGGCGGCCCGTTCCATCAAGCTCGATCTGCCGCCCTTCACCCTGGTCGGCGCCACCACCCGGGCCGGCCTGCTGACCTCTCCGCTGCGCGACCGGTTCGGTATCGTCCAGCGGCTGGAGTTCTATTCGGTCGAGGAGCTGTCCCGCATCGTCATGCGCTCGGCCCGGATCCTGGGCGTGCCCCTGGACGAAGGCGGCGCCCTGGAGCTGGCCCGGCGCTCGCGCGGCACGCCGCGCATCGCCAACCGGCTGCTGCGGAGGGTGCGCGACTATGCCGAAGTGCGAGCCGAAGGGCGCATCGATGCCGAAATTGCGAAACAGGCCATGGACCTGCTCAATGTCGACGGCCATGGTTTCGACCACATGGATCGCCGCCTGCTCGGCGCGCTGCTGGAGAAGTTCGGCGGCGGTCCGGTCGGCATCGACAGCCTGGCGGCCGCCATCGGCGAGGAGAAGGGCACCATCGAGGATGTGATCGAGCCTTACCTGATCCAGCAGGGTTTCATGATGCGCACGGCCCGGGGGCGCGTGGCCACCCGCCATGCCTGGCAGCACTTCGGGCTCGAGCCGCCGGCGGACGAACTGCCTCTCTTCGACGGCGCGGACGGCAGCTGAGGCCATGCCGGAGACGGAAGCGCGGGAATTCTCCTGGCCGGTGCGTGTCTACTACGAGGACACGGACGCCGGCGGCGTGGTGTACTATGCGAACTACCTGCGCTTCATGGAGCGCGCCCGCACCGAATGGCTGCGCGCGCTTGGCCTGGATCAAAGCGCGCTGGCCCGGGATCCCGGCATACTCTTCGCCGTGCATCGCGTCGAACTCGACTACCTGCGCCCGGCGCGGCTGGACGATCGGCTGAGGGTGACCGTGCGCGTGGCCTCGCTGCGGCGCACCAGCCTGTGCTTCGACCAGAGGGTCCATCCCGAAGGGCGGCCGGACTCCCCGTGCTGCAGGGGAGAGGTGCGCATCGTGTGCGTGGATGCCGAACGCTTTCGGCCGGTGACGATCCCCGAGTTCATCAAGAGGAGACTGCATGGAGACTGACCTTTCCCTGGTGCACCTGGTGCTCGGCGCCAGTCCGATCGTGCAGGGGGTCATGGCCCTGCTGCTGCTGTTGTCGGTCGTGTCCTGGGCGATGATCATCCACAAGCGCCGGGTGCTGGGCCGGGCCAGCCGCGAGATGGCGCGGTTCGAGAAGCAGTTCTGGTCCGGCGGCGACCTGGCGACGCTCTACAACGACATCAAGGCCTCCGACCGCGAGGCGCTCGGCATGGCCGACATCTTCGAGTCCGGCTTCCGGGAATTCTCGCGGCTGCGTCGTCAGCCCGGCGCCGACCGGGCCGCCATCCTCGAAGGCGCCCAGCGCGCCATGCGGGTGGCCCTCTCCCGCGAGGAGGACCGGCTGGAACAGAACCTGTCCTTTCTCGCCACGGTGGGCTCGACCAGCCCCTACATCGGCCTGTTCGGCACCGTCTGGGGCATCATGAATTCCTTCCGGGCGCTGGGCAACGTCCATCAGGCCACGCTCGCCATGGTGGCGCCCGGCATCGCCGAGGCGCTGGTGGCCACGGCCATGGGCCTGTTCGCCGCCATTCCGGCGGTGGTGGCCTACAACCGCTTCTCCGACGACGTGAACCGGCTCATGAACCGCTACGAGATCTTCATGGAAGAATTCTCCAGCATCCTGCACCGGCAGGTGCATCACTGAGGACGGACGATGGCACGGAACCGCTGCAGGCGCCGCGTCATGGCCGAGATGAACGTGGTGCCCTACATCGACGTGATGCTGGTGCTGCTGGTGATCTTCATGATCACGGCGCCGCTGCTCACCCAGGGCGTGAAGGTGGAGTTGCCGAAGGCCTCGGCCCGGCCCCTGCCGCCGGATACCAGCGAACCCCTGCAGGTGACCGTCGATGCCCAGGGGCGCCTCTACATGAACATCGGGGAAAAGCCCAACGAACCGGTCGACGAGGCCACGCTGGTCAACCGTGCGGCGGCCATACTGCGGCGTCGGCCGAAGACGCCGGTGCTGGTGCGCGGTGACCGTGCCGTGCCCTACGGGGCCGTGGTGCGGGCCATGGTGCTGCTCCAGAAGGCCGGGGCGCCGAACGTGGGGTTGATCACCGAACCGCCGGAAGAGGGCTGATGTTCCGCCTGCTCAGGGAAGATCCGCTCGCCTTCCTGGTCTCGCTGCTGATCCACGCGGGCCTGCTCGCGCTGCTCTCGGTCGGCATCGACTGGAACGTTCGGCCCTCGCTGGGCACGGAGCCGAAGGAGACGAAGGAGATCGTGCAGGCCGTGGCGGTGGACGAGGCCGCGGTCGAGAAGGAGATGGCGCGCCTGAAGGCGCTCGAGGAGCGCAAGCGGCGCGAGGAACAGCAGCGGCTGGCGGAACTGGAGCGCAAGGCCAAAGAGGCCGAGCGGAAGCGGCTGGAGGAGAAACGGCGCCTGGAACGCCTGCGCCGGGAACGCGAGGCCGAGGCTCGCCGCAAGGCCGAACTGGAACGCAAGCAGCGCGAGGAGGCCGAGCGGCTGGCGAAGCTGAAGGCGGAACAGGAAGCGCTGGCACGCAAAAGGCGGGAAGAGGCGCAGCGGCTCGCCGAACTCGAGCGCAAGCGCAAGGCCGCCGAGGAAGCGCGCCGCAAGGCGGAAGAGGCGCGGCGGCGTGCGGAAGAGGAGGCGCGTCGCAAGGCCGAGGCCGCCCGTCGGCGCGCCGAAGAGGAAAGACGCAAGGCCGAGGAGGCCAAGCGCAGGGCGGAGGAGGCCCGCCGCCGGGCAGAGGAAGAAAGGCGCAAGGCGGAGGAGGCGGCGCTCAGGCGACGGCTCGAGGAAGAGCGGCGGGCGCTGGAGGCGGCCGAGAAGGCGCGCCGCGAACAGGTCCTGATCGCGAAATACACGGCGCTCATTCGCGACAAGGTGGAGCGCAACTGGCGGCAGCCGCCCACCAGTCGGGACGGCCTGTCCTGCGTGGTCCGGGTCCGGCTGATCCCCGGCGGCGAGGTGGCCGACGTGAAGATCGTCGAGAGCAGCGGCGATCGCGCCTTCGACCGTTCCGTGATCGAGGCCGTGGGGCTGGCCTCGCCGCTGCCGGTGCCGCCCAACGGGGAACTGTTCGACCGGTTCCGCAATCTGACCTTCCGGTTCGCCCCGAAGCCGCGCCGATGAATGCATGGAGCCGCGCAACATGAAGACATTGCGTAATCTGCTGTGGGCCTGGGTACTGTGCCTGCTGCTGCCGGTGCGGGCCGGTGCCGGCCTGACCATCGAGATCACCTCGGGCGTGGAGGGCGCCACGCCGATCGCCATCGTGCCGTTCGGCTGGCAGGGCAAGGCGCCGCCGCCGGTCGACGTGGCCGCCGTGGTCTCCGCCGATCTGGCCCGCAGCGGGCGCTTCGCGCCCCTGCCCGAGCAGGACCTGATCTCCCGCCCGACCCGCGGCAGCGAGGTCAACTTCCGCGACTGGCGCCTGATGGGCGTCGGCAGCCTGCTCGTCGGCCGCCTGGTGCCGCTCGGCGACGGGCGCATCCGGCTGGAATTCCAGCTCTTCGACACCATCCGCGGCACCCAGCTGGCCGGCTACAGCCTCACGGTGCGTCCGGGCAACCTGCGGCAGGCGGCCCACTACGTCAGCGACGTGGTCTACGAGACGCTGACCGGCGAGCGCGGCGCCTTCCAGACCCGCATCGCCTATGTCACGGTCACGGGCACCGGCAAGGCGCGGCGCTACCGTCTGCAGGTGGCCGATGCCGACGGCTATGGCCAGAAGACCATCGTCAGTTCCCCGGAGCCCCTGATGTCCCCGGCCTGGTCGCCGGACGGCCGGCGACTGGCCTATGTGTCCTTCGAGGGGAAGCACTCGGCGATCTACGTGCAGGAGGTGGCGACCGGCAAGCGGGTGGAAGTCTCCCGCGACCGCGGCATCAATGGCGCCCCGGCCTGGTCGCCGGACGGCACCCGGCTGGCGCTGACCCTGTCCCGGGACGGCAATCCCGAGATCTATATCCTGGATCTGCGCAATGGGCAGCGCCGCCGGCTCACGCACCATCCGGCCATCGATACCGAGCCGGTCTGGGAGCCCGACGGCAACGGCATCCTCTTCACCTCGGACCGGGGCGGCGGGCCTCAGATCTATCGAATCCCGCTTTCCGGGGACCGTGCCCGGCGCCTGACCTTCGAGGGCGGCTACAATGCCAGTCCGGATGTCTCGCCCGACGGCAAACGCATCGCCTTCGTGCATCGTGACGCGCAGGGCCGCTACCGGATCGCCCTGCTCGACCGGGAGAGCGGTCAGATGCAGCTTCTGAGCGACGGCAGGCTGGACGAGTCGCCGAGTTTTGCGCCCAACGGCAGCATGGTGCTCTATGCCACGGAGTACAATGGTCGTGGCGTGCTGGCCGCTGTGTCCGTCGATGGCCGGGTGAGCCAGCGATTGCGGTTCCAGGCCGGCGAGGTGCGGGAGCCGGCCTGGTCGCCGTTCGAACGGCGCTGATCGTGTCGGCAGGGCAGATGATGGATTCGCAACCGGAAAACAGGAGTGGAAGCAGATGATCGGCAGATGGATGGGACTGGCATGGATGGCGCTGGCGGCGGTGCTGCTCGCCGGTTGTTCCGGCATGGGTGTTACGCCCGGCACCTCCGGCGGTGGCGAGGCGGAGGTGATCGAACACGTGCCAAGTGAACCGGGTCTGGCGCCCGGCGGCGAGGCAGCGGAGGCCGGTGCCGTGACCTCGGGGGCGAGCGGCGCACCGCTGTTTCAGGGGATGTCGATCGACAATCCCGAGAGCCCCATCTCGCACCGGACGATCTATTTCGATTTCGACAGCGCCGAAGTGAAGGATGCCGATCGGGAGATCCTGGCCGCACACGCCAGCTATCTGTCGGCCAATCCCCAGGTCAAGGTGATCCTCGAGGGACATACCGACGAGCGCGGCTCGCGGGAATACAACATTGCCCTGGGTGAACGGCGCGCCAGGGCCGTGGCCCGCCTGCTCGAGTTCATGGGCGCCTCGCCCGAACAGATCGAGACCGTGAGCTATGGTGAGGAGAAGCCGGCCGATCCCGGGCACAACGAGGCCGCCTGGGCGAAGAACCGCCGGGTCGAGATCGTCTACGTGATGCCGGAGACACGATGAACGGAACGAAAATCGGGAGCTGGCTGCTGCTGGCGCTGGTGATGTCCGCCTCGGGCGTACAGGCCCGGGATGCCAGGGATCTGGAGGCGCGCGTCTCGAGGCTCGAGCAGCGGCTCGATTCGCAGGCGCTCATCGACATGATGACTACCCTGCAGGCGCTGCAGCGCGAGATACAGCAGCTGCGCGGCGACGTGGAGCTGCAGGGTCATGCCATCGAGCAGCTGCGCAAGCGCCAGCACGAGCTGTACCTGGACATCGATCGCCGCCTGCAGACGCTGGAGGCGGCCCGCACCCTGACGCCGGCGCCCTCCGGCAGCGGCTCGACGCCGCCGGAGGCAGGCCCCGGTCAGACACCGACAACACCGGCCACGACGGAGACGGATACGGCTGCGGTGCGGCAGGACTACGAGCGGGCGCTGGCGATCCTGCACGAGGGCCGCTATGCGGAGGCCGCCAGGGCCTTCTCGGATTTCCTGGCGAAGTATCCGAAGAACCCCTATTCCGACAACGCCCAGTACTGGCTGGGGGAAACCTGGTATGTCAGCCGTGACTACGACCGGGCGCTGGCCGAGTTCGAGAAGGTGGTCAAGGAGTATCCCGACAGTCCCAAGGTGCCCGATGCCCTGCTCAAGATCGGTTTCGTGGAATACGAGAAGAAGCAGTGGGATCAGGCCCGCAGGACGCTCGAGGACGTGATCAGGCGGTTTCCCGGGACCACGGCGGCGCGCCTGGCCGAGAAACGACTGGCGCGCATGAAGCGCGAGGGACATTGAACGCACGACCGATACCATCGGACGCCAGCCTGCGTGTCACCGAAATCTTCCGCTCCCTGCAGGGCGAGGCGGACAGCGTGGGCTGGCCGACGGTGTTCGTGCGGCTCACCGGCTGCCCGTTGCGCTGTCGCTACTGCGACACCACCTACGCCTTCGAGGGTGGTCGCCGGATGTCGATCCCGGAGATCCTCGACGAGGTGCGCCGTCATCCGGTGCGGCACGTGACCGTCACCGGCGGCGAGCCGCTGGCGCAGAAGGCCTGTCTGCCCCTGCTCTCGGCCCTGTGCGATGCCGGTTACCGGGTGTCGCTGGAGACCGGCGGCGCCCTGCCGCTGGCCGGCGTCGATCCCCGTGTGGTCAAGGTGGTGGACCTCAAGACGCCGGGTTCGGGGGAGGTCGAACGCAACCGCTACTGCAACCTCGAGCACATGGGGCCGGATGACCAGATCAAGTTCGTGATCTGCGACCGGGCCGACTACGAATGGGCGCGCGAGCGCATGGAGGAATACGAGATTCCCGAGATCTGCCAGGTGCTGATGTCGCCGGCCTGGGGCGAGCTGGAGCCACGGGAGCTGGCCGAGTGGATGCTGGCCGACGGCCTCGACGCCCGGCTGCAGATCCAGCTGCACAAGCTGCTTTGGGGGGACGTGCCGGGCAGATGAACACATCGCGACCAAAAAAGGCCGTGGTGCTGCTCTCCGGCGGGCTGGATTCGGCCACGGCGCTGGCCGTGGCCCGCGACGAGGGCTTCGACTGCCATGCGCTCAGCATCGACTACGGCCAGCGGCACGCCGCCGAGCTGGCCGCCGCCCGCCGGGTGGCCGCCCACCTCGGGGTGTCGGAACACCTGGTCGTGCCCATCGATCTCACCGCCATTGGCGGTTCCGCGCTGACCGACACGGCCATCGACGTGCCCGAGGCCCCCACCGAAGGCATCCCCGTCACCTATGTCCCTGCCCGCAACACCCTGTTCCTGTCGCTGGCGCTCGGCTGGGCGGAGGTGCTCGGCGCCCACGACATCTTCGTGGGCGTCAATGCCGTGGATTATTCGGGGTATCCGGACTGCCGTCCGGAATATATCGAGGCCTTCGAGCGTCTGGCTAACCTGGCCACCCGGGAAGGCGTGGAAGGCGAAGGATTCCGGATCCGGGCGCCCCTGATCGATCTGCGCAAGGAAGAGATCATCCGCCTTGGCACCCGGCTGGGCGTGGACTATGGTTTGACCGTGTCCTGCTATCAGGCCGATGCGGAAGGGCGGGCCTGTGGCCGCTGCGACAGCTGCCGGCTGCGGGCCGAAGGGTTTCGCCGTGCCGGCGTGCCCGATCCCACCCGTTACCGGTAGGGTCGAAACCATGGAGGTGCGCCGGTCGCAGGGACGACCGGGGCGGTACCCATACAATCGAGCGAGCGGCATGGCCGCTGCCACTGGCATCAGACCGAGGAGAAAGCGATGGAATCCCTACCCATCACCGTGCAGGTTCTGCTCTGGGGCTTTGCGATCGCCGCCGTCATGGGCGCCGTCGCGAACAAGACCAACTTCTGCACCATGGGTGCGGTATCCGACCTGGTCAACATGGGCGACACGGGGCGGTTCCGGGCCTGGGTGTTCGCCATGGCGGTCGCCATCGCCGGTGTCCTCGCCCTGCAGTGGACGGGCGTCGTGAGTCCGAACCTGGCCGTCAGCGGCAGCGACTCCTTCCCGCCCTACCGCACCGCCATGTTCGCCTGGCCGCGCTACATTCTGGGCGGCTTCCTGTTCGGTATCGGCATGACGCTCGGCAGCGGCTGCGGCAACAAGACCTTCCTGCGCATCGGCGCCGGCAATCTCAAGTCGGTGGTGGTGCTCGTCATGATGGCGCTGTTCGCCTATCTCATGATGTACACCAATTTCATGAGCACCGTCTTCCTGTCCTGGATGCAGCCGCTCTTCATCGATCTCTCCGTCCACGGCATCCCCAGCCAGGGGCTGGGTCATCTGGCCGCGGCCGTAATTCCGGTCGAGGATCCGGTCAGGCTGCGCTACGCCATCGCCGGTGTGCTGACGCTGCTGCTGCTCGTCTGGGTGTTCCGTTCGTCCGATTTCCGCAGCCGGTTCGACAACATCCTCGGCGGCGCCGTCGTGGGCCTGGCCATCGTGGGGGCCTGGTACGTGACCGCCGGCCCCATGGGACAGGCCTGGATGGAAGAGGCCGAGTTCATGGACCAGCCGCCGCTGCACGTGGCCGCCCAGTCCTACACCTTCGTCTCGCCCACGGGTGACCTGGTGCACTGGATCGAGAGTTCCTTCGCCACCTGGCTGATCAGCTTCGGCATGATGGCCGGTGCCGGCGTCATGGTCGGCTCCTTCCTCTATGCCGTGATCTCGCGCAATTTCCGCATCGAGTGGTTCGTGAATTTCCGCGACTTCCTCCGGCATGCCATCGGCGGCATCCTGATGGGCATCGGCGGCGTGCTGGGCATGGGCTGCACCTTCGGCCAGGGCATCACCGGCATATCCACGCTCGCCCTCGGCTCCTTCCTGGCCTTCGGCGGCATCGTGCTGGGCAGCGCGCTCACCATGAAGGTGGAGTATTACAGGATGCTCTACGAAGACGCCGGCTTCCTCGACGCCCTGCTCACTGCTCTCGTGGACCTCAGGCTGTTGCCTTCCGGCATGCGCCGTCTCGAGGCGCTCTGAGCCGGGCGGGTTTTTTCATTTCGGTCGGGCAGTTTTTCTGTTCCGTCATTCCGGGCGAGCGAAGCGAGACCCGGAATCCAGAAACCACGCCGATCCATGCCGCCGGGCCGACGCTTTTCCTGGATCCCGGATAGACCGCTTCGCGGTCTTCCGGGATGACCAAGAGGAAGTCATTCCGGGCGAGCGAAGCGAGACCCGGAATCCAGAAACCACGCCGGTCTATACCACCGTGGCTTGAAGTCTCCCCTGGATTCCGGACAAGCGCTGCGCGCTTTCCGGAATGACCAAAGGACTGGATCCTGGATCGATGCTGCGCACCGTCCGGATGACCGATAGCAAATGATCCCGGACTGGCTGCCAGTCTTGGCGCATTTGGGCAGGGACGGTATGATAGGCGCCCCTTCGGGCCGTTAGCTCAGTTGGTAGAGCATCCGGCTTTTAACCGGCTGGTCGTAGGTTCGAGTCCTACACGGCCCACCAGCTTTTCCTTTCTGATTCAATGTCTTGCATGCCTCCCATCCAGACTGTGTCGAAAATGCCGAATGGCTCTGCGTCGGAATTATGCTGGATGGCGAGCGCGGGCGCATGCCGTCGGCAATGTTGTTGGTAGGCGATAGCGCACTTCATCCCCGCGTGCACGGGGAACACGCCGAACGGCGATTGCATCTACCTCGACAGAGCGGTTCATCCCCGCGTGCACGGGGAACACAGTGGCCAGGGCCTCGATGAC
>JALVEM010000127.1 GCA_027030825.1 Thiohalobacter sp. | reverse complement strand
TCGACGACCAGTATGTGAGCAGAAGGTACGGACTTGGATGGCATGGCAGGTTCGTTGAACGTTTGCGGGAAGTATACTCGGAGAGGGGGGAAGACAGAATACAGAATTCAGAATTCAGAATTCAGAAGCAAGAAGCTGGAAGCTGGAAGAATAGCCACGGAATCCACTGAACCCACGGAAGGCAGTGATTGTTTGGACGTTCCAGGCAAGCCGGGTTCTTTCGTCATTCCGGCCGGGCGACCCGGCTCGGGCCGGGGCACGCGAGCCGGAATCCAGAGACCATGCCAATTCTTGCCGCTGTGTTCGATGCATTTCCTGGATCCCGGATAGCCCGCTGCGCGGGCTTCCGGGATGACTTGTGAGTTGTGGGTGCTCGCGGGCTTCCGGTACCCCCCTATGTCATTCCGGCCGGGCAACCCGGCTCGGGCCGGGGCACGCGGTTTCTCTTCTTTCGTCATTCCGGGCGAGCGGTCTTTCTTCACCGTCATTCCGGGCTCGCCGAAGGCGAGACCCGGAATCCAGAAACCACGTTTGTCCATGCCTGTGGGAGTTGCCTCTTCCCTGGATTCCGGATCGGTGCTGCGCACCGCCCGGAATGACCGGGTGGCGAAGATTTCTCTCGCTACCGCCCACTTGAAGAGGATGACATGGAAGATAATGAAATTTCTCAACGTTCGGGAACGGGGAATCCCGGGGGCAGCTCAGGCTTCGCTGTCGTACTCGCTCTCGGGGAATCGCAGGCACAGGCGGGCGCCGCCCTCGGGGGCGTTGCCGGCGAGAAGTTCGGCGCCATGCTCGTCGGCGATCTTGCGCACGATCGCCAGGCCCAGGCCGGTACCCTTGCTCTTGGTGGTCACATAGGGTTCGAACAGGCGATCCAGCATGTCGGGATCGAAGCCCGGGCCGTTGTCCTGCACACAGATCTCCACACGGCCCCGGCCGGCGGCTTCCTCTCGAATACGGCGGGTCTGGATCAGGATCCGCCCGTCCGGCCGGTCGCCGATCGCCTCGACGGCGTTCTTGAGCAGGTTGTGCAACAGTTGCCGCAGTCGGTTGCGGTCGGCGAGGATGCGGGCATCGCCCGCCTCGAGGTCGGTCTCGAAGCGGATGTTGGGCCAGGTGCCGCGATAGAGGTCCAGCGTCTCCCGCACCAGTGCATCCGGATCCAGCGGCGCCATCTGCAGTTTCGGCGCGCGTGCGTAGTCGGCGAAGGCGTTGACCATCTCCTTCATGGCCTCGACCTGCTGCACGATGGTGTAGGTGGCGCGATCGAGCACTTCGCCCTCGGAGGGCTCCATCTTGGGGAGATACTTGCGACGCAGCCGTTCCGCCGAGAGCTGGATGGGGGTGAGGGGGTTCTTGATCTCGTGCGCGAGACGGCGCGCCACTTCGCCCCAGGCCGCATCGCGCTGGGCCTGGATGAGGGCCGTGATGTCGTCGAGCACCAGCACGTGACCGCTGGGGAGGCGGGCGCCGTGGACCATGAGCGTGCGCCTTCCCGCCGGCAGGTCCAGGGTGATTTCGTCGGACCAGTTCCGCGCTCGGCGCCGCAGATGATCCAGCACGAGCTGCTGCAGCGGCGCGAGCTGGGGATGCCGTTCGGCCCAGTCCACGAAGGGCTGGTAGAGCAGGGCGCGCCGGTCCACGCCGAGGATGCGGGCGGCCGCATCGTTCATGGTGCGCACCTGGCCTTCCTGGTCGATGCTGATGACGCCGGAGGAGAGGCTGGCCAGCAGGGTTTCCAGATAGGCCCGCTGGCGCTCGATCTGGGCCTGGTGCTGGTTGGCCTGCTCGCGCGCCCGGCGCAGCCGCTGGGTCATCATGTTGAAGGACTTGACGAGAAAGCCCAGTTCGTCGTCGCTGGTCACCCGGAGCATGCGGGTGTAGTCGCCGTCGGCGATGGCGCGCGTGCCGTCGGCGAGTTCGCGGATGGGTTCGACCAGCCGGCGTGCCAGATGGAAGGCGGCCCAGACGGCCGAGAGCAGGGTGAGGCCGAGCACCAGGGAGAGGGTGAGCGTGTAGCTCTGCTTGAGCGGCCTGCGCAGATAGGCCAGTTCGCGGTAGCGCGCCCAGGCGGCCTCCACCCGGGCGGCCTTCTCGCTGAGCCGCTCCGGCACCTCGTAGAGCGCCTGCAGCAGGCGGACCTCCTCCGAGGGCCGGCTGGCGGGCACCGGGACCACGGCCTGGATGCGCAGCCGCCCTTCGCCGCCCGGTTCCAGCCCCACGTAGGGGTGGCCGGCGCGCACCTGGGCGAGCACGTTCTCCGGCGGCTTGGGCGGCACGATGCCCGACTCCAGGCCGCCGCTGGAGGCGATGATGCGGCCGTTGGCGTTGTAGAGGGTGAGCTCGGCGGCCCCGGCCTGGACCCGCAGATCGAACAGGCTCATGGCCGCCAGCGCCGAGGGCACGTCGGAGAGTTCTTCCGCCAGCTTCTCCGTCAGATGCAGGCGTTCGCGCATCTGCACGTCGAAGGCCGAGCGGGCCAGGTCCAGGGCGTCCTCCAGCGACTGCTCGATCTGCACGTCGAACCAGCTGTCGATGCCTTCGAGCAGGAACTGCAGCGAGAAATAGTAGACCACCAGCACGGGCAGCACCGCGATGAGCACGAAGATGCCCACCAGACGGCTGGTCAGACGCGCCCCAGGCACCTTCCGCCGGCGCTGGCGATAGAGCCACAGGAGGTTGGCGACGATCATGCCGGCCAGCACCACCAGCCCCACCGCGTTGGCCAGCAGCAGCCAGGAATAGAGTCGCCCGAAGCGCTCGGAGTTGTGCGTGGCGTCGCTCATCAGCGACAGCGAGACGAGCAGCAGCACGAACAGCAGCAGCATCGGCCAGGGACCGCGGCCCAGTGTCCTCATCATCCCTGCAGCCGCCATTCGTACCAGTCGCTGTCGAGCCGCCAGTCACGGGAGAGGTAGGCCATCACCCGCATCGGGGTCGGCAGGGCCTCGATGTCGAGCTCGACCCGGATACGGGCCAGATAGGTGGCGTCCGGGTCGAGCAGATGGGTGTCGATGAGGGGAAATCTGCGCAGCCGGCCGAGCCGGGCGAGCGCCTGGTCGAGCGTCGCAAAGGTGTAGCGGGCGTCCGTGTTGAGGTTCTCGAGCAGATAGCGTCTCGCCAGCGCGTGGTAGCGGAGGCGGAAGCGCTGCACGACCTCGGCGATCACCTCGTCCCAGAGATAGCGGCGCGGCCGCAGCACCTGCAGGCGGATCAGGAAGGTCAGCGGCAGGCCGTTGTCGAGGGCCTCCCGGGCCGCGGGGCTGAGGACCAGGTGGAGGTTGGCATCGACCCGGTAGAGGCTGTCGATGCGTTCGCTGCGCACGTCGATCACCCGGAACCCGGGTGGCGGGTCGTCACTTTCTGCATGCGCGCCGGCCAGCATCCCGAGCAGGCTGCAGAACAGGCACAGGGCCTGCAGCAGACCGGCAGGGGCGTGTGCCGCTCGATCGCATCCGGTTCGCATCATGGGCTGGCCGTGGATTCCTTCTCGATCAGGGCATGATAGAAACCATCCGGGGCCGGTTCCCTGCCCGGGTTCACGATCGGAAGCATCTGCAACCCGGTCGGCCCTGTCAAACCGTCCGGATGACGGGGCGGCCGGGCCCGGGCATCTGCGTGACGGTCGAGAAAGGCTTCGATCTGCCCGTCATTTTCCTGCCGGAGCACCGAGCAGGTGCAATAGAGGAGGCGGCCGCCGGGCCTGAGCAGCGGCCAGAGCGCCTCGAGCAGATCGGCCTGGGCGGCGGCGAGGCGGTCGATGTCGTCGGCCTGGCGCAGCACCTTGATGTCGGGATGGCGGCGGATGACGCCGGTCGCGGAGCAGGGCGCATCCAGCAGGATGCGATCGAAGGGCACGCCGTCCCACCAGGTCTCGGGCAGGGCGGCGTCCGCGACACGCAC
>JALVEM010000126.1 GCA_027030825.1 Thiohalobacter sp. | reverse complement strand
AGACCCGGAATCCAGAAACCACGCCGATCCATGCCGCGGTGGTGAATGTTTCTTCTGGATTCCGGATCAGTGCTGCGCACTGTCCGGAATGACGAAAGAGCTCCTCACCCTTCACTCCCAGTTTCTTGCTTCTGAATTCTGAATTCTGGATTCTGGATTCCCGCTCCCTTCCCCGGCTATCATGCGGCCATGCGCATCGACGCCATCCATGCCTTCGCCGACAACTTCATCTGGCGGCTGGCCATGCCCGACCGGCACGAGGCGGTGGTGGTGGATCCAGGCGATGCCGGGCCCGTGATCGAGGCGCTGGAAGCGGACGGCCAGCAGCTCGCCGCCATCCTGATCACCCACAAGCACGGCGACCACGTCGGCGGGCTGCGGCAGCTCAAGGCCCGCTGGCCGGAGGCGGTCGTCTACGGGCCGCGCCACGAGCCCATTGCCGGCCTCGACCGGGCGCTGGGCGAAGGCGATCGCATTCGGCCAGAGGGACTAGCGGCCGAATTCACGGTCCTGGAGGTGCCGGGCCACACGGAGGGGCATCTGGCCTATTACTGCGAGCAGGAAGACACCCCCGTGCTTTTCTGCGGTGACACCCTGTTCTCCATCGGCTGCGGCCGGGTGTTCTCCGGCACCTTCGAACAGCTCCACGACTCGCTCATGCGCCTGCGCGCCCTGCCGGAGACAACGCGTGTCCATTGCGCCCACGAATACACGCTCGACAACATCGGCTTCGCGAAATGGGTGGAACCGGACAACCCCGACCTGCTGGCCCGCGAGGCGGAATGCCATGCCCTGCTCGACGCCGGGCACGATACCGTGCCTTCCACGATGGTTGTCGAGCGTGCCGCCAATCCCTTTCTGCGAGTCGATCAGCCAAGCGTCGTGGCAGCTGTCGAGCGCCACGAGGGGCGCCCCATGCGCGACACCCTAGATACCTTCACCTGTCTGCGACGCTGGAAGGATAACGAGTACGACTGACGCTGAGAATTCAGAATCCAGAATCCAGAATTCAGAATTCAGAAGCTGGGGGTGAGGCGTTCTTTCGTCATTCCGGACAGTGCGCAGCACTGATCCGGAATCCAGAAGAAACATTCACCACCGCGGCATGGATCGGCGTGGTTTCTGGATTCCGGGTCTCGCTCGCTCCGCTCGCTCGCCCGGAATGACGAGAGAAAAAACCCCTCACTCCTCACTCCTCACGCCTCACCCCTCACTCGATTTCCGTGGCTATTCGTTCACGCCAGCCGCCGCAGGCGCAGGGAGTTGAGCACGACGACGAGTGAGCTGGCGGACATGCCGATGGCGGCCATCCAGGGGGCGACGAGGCCGATGGCGGCGGCGGGCACGGCAATCAGGTTGTAGCCGATGGCCCAGCCGAAGTTCTGGCGTACGATGCGCAGGGTGCGGCGGGCGCCATCGATACCCTGCGGAAGATGGCGCAGGTCTTCGGAGAGCAGGATCATGTCGGCGGCGGCCTGGGCGATCTGGGTGCCGCCGCCCATGGCGATGGAGACGTCGGCCCCGGCCAGCGTTGGGGCATCGTTGACGCCGTCGCCCGCCATGGCGGTGATCCGGCCGCTGTTCTGCAGCTCGCGCAGGGCGGCGAGCTTGTCGTCCGGCTTCATTTCCGCCTTCGCGTGGTCGATGCCGAGCTCGCAGGCAAGAGCGAGCACCACGGGCGCGCGGTCGCCGCTGAAGAGATGCACCCGGATGCCCTGCTGCTGCAGCGCACGCACCGCCTCGGCCGCCTCGGGCCGAATCCGGTCGGCGAGCCGGAGGCGGGCCTGCAACCCGTCCTCCGAGGCCAGCCAGACTTCGATCGCAACGCCCTCTTCTTCCTCCGGCAGATCGATACGTGATTCCGGCGCGATGGCCGTGGCGAATTCGCGTGTGCCCAGCCGCCAGATCCGCTCGCCGATGCGTCCCTCGATGCCCTCGCCGGGCACCGCCGTCACTCCCTCGGCCACCGGCAGTGCGCCATCGCCGACGGCCTCGACGATGGCCCGGGCGATGGGGTGCTCGGAATGGCGCTCCAGCGCCGCGGCGATGCGCAGCAGGGTGTCGGCATCCCCGTCTGTCACCGGATCGATGCCGACCAGCTGCAGCCGGCCCTCGGTGAGGGTGCCGGTCTTGTCGAACACGAAATCCGTCACCCGGCCCAGCGTCTCCACGGCATGGCCGCGCACCGTGAGCAGGCCGAGCGAGGTGAACGCACCGGTGGCGGCAGTGAGCGCCACCGGAGTGGCGAGCGAGAGCGCACAGGGGCAGGTGACGACCAGCACGGAGAGCGTGATCTCGAAGGCACGGACAGGATCGGCCTGCCACCAGTAGCCGCCCACCAGTGCGGCCAGCACCAGGATGGCACCCACGAAGACACCGGCGACCCGGTCGGCGATATGCGCAAGCTGCGGCTTTTCCGACTGGGCGCGATCGAGCAAGCGCACGATGGCCGAGAGCACCGTGTCCTCACCCACCTTCTCGATCCGGATGACGAGTGGGCTCTCCACATTGACCGTACCGCCGATGACCTTCTGTCCCGCCCGCTTCGGCAGGGGCACGCTCTCGCCGGTGAGCAGGGATTCGTCCACGGAACTGACGCCGGCCTCCACGATACCGTCGGCGGGCACGGTCTCGCCCGGCTTCACCCGCACCCGGTCGCCCGGAATCAATTCGGAGACCGGCACCACCTCCTCGCCGCCATCGGGCAAGAGCCGGGTGGCCGTCGCCGGTAGCAGGCGCACCAGCGCCTCGGCGGCCTGACCGGCCTTGTGACGGGCGGTCATCTCCAGATAGCGCCCGGTGAGCAGGAAGAAGATGAACATGGTGACCGAGTCGTAGTACACATGCGCGCCCTGTGTCGCGGTCGCCCACAGGCTGGCGACCAGGGCAGCGAGGATGGCGATCGAGACCGGCACGTCCATGCCCAGCCGCCGGCGCTTCAGGTCGGACCAGGCGCTCTTGAAGAATACCTGGCCGGAATAGGCCACCACGGGGATCGTGATGACGGCGCTCACCCAGCGCAGGAAATTCCGCAGGTGCGGCTCCATGCCGTACCAGTCGCCGGCATAGAGGCCGACGGCGATCATCATCACCTGCATCATGCCCAGCCCGGCGACGGCGATGCGGCGCAGGGCCAGGTTTTTCTCGCGTTTCTGGATTTCCTCCTGGCGGCCGGGGTCGAAGGGATGGGCGAGGTAGCCGATCTCGCTGATGGCGCGCAGGATGTCACTGAGGTGGATGCGGGAGTCGTCCCACTTCACGTGCGCCCGATGGGTGGAGTAGTTGACGCTGAATTCCAGCACGCCGGGGAGGCTGCCGACATGGCGCTCGTTGAGCCAGACGCAGGCGGCGCAGGTGATGCCCTCGAGGATGAGCGCGGCCTCGCGGACGTTGCCCTCGTCCACCTTGACGAAGGTCTGCTGCAGGGCGGGCTGGTCGAACACCTCGGCCCGGCGCAGGAAATCCGGCACCTGCTCGGCCGGTGTGCGGGCCGGGGCGGTGCGGTAGCGGTAGAACTCGGTGAGTCCGGCTTCCACGATGCTCTTCGCCACGGCCTGGCAGCCGGGACAGCACATGGGCCGGGATTCGCCGTCGATCTCCACGCGATAGTCGGCGCCTTTCGGCACCGGCTGGCCGCAGTGGAAGCATTCCTCGGGAGAAGCCTGACGGGCGGGTTCGGTCATTGGGGCATTTTATAGCCACGGAAACACACGGAAAACACGGAATGGGGATTTCCGCCACGAAATCCACGAAAATCAAGTGAGGGGTGAGGAGTGAGGAGTGAGGAGTTTCTTCTTTCCGTCATTCCGGGCGAGCCGCAGGCGAGACCCGGAATCCAGAAACCACGCCTGTTCATGCGTTTGTGGCTTTCGTTTTCCTGGATTCCGGATCGGTGCTGCGCACCGTCCGGAATG
>JALVEM010000125.1 GCA_027030825.1 Thiohalobacter sp. | reverse complement strand
CGCTCGGGAACTCGCCCTGCGGGCTCAGACAACCCTCGCTTGATCCGCCGACCGGCTTGCGATGCTCGGCGTCGCCGAGTCGGTCACGCCCGAGACAGCCGCAACCATTCCAGCTTCTGAATTCTGAATTCTGGCTGGATTCTGAATTCTGGATTCCGAATTCCGGACTCAGAACGGAATGTCGTCGTCGAACTCGGGCTCCGGGATGGCCTCGGCGGCGGATTCCGGCTTGCGGGCCGGCGCGGCGGGCTTCTCGAATCCGGCCGTGCCGCCGTTCCGGCTGCCGAGCATCTGCATCTCGTTGGCGACGATCTCGGTGGTGTAGCGGTCGCGGCCTTCCTTGTCCTGCCACTTGCGGGTCTGCAGGCGGCCTTCGACATAGACCTGGGAGCCCTTGCGCAGATATTCGCCGACGATCTCGGCGAGCCGCTGATAGAACACCACGTTGTGCCATTCGGTACGTTCGCGCAGCTCGCCGGTCTGCTTGTCCTTCCAGGACTCCGAGGTGGCGATGCGGACGTTGGCGACCGCGCCCCCGCTCGGCATGTACCGCACCTCGGGATCCGCGCCCAGATGCCCGATGAGAATGACCTTGTTCACGCCACGTGATGCCATGTCCTTGCTCCTCCGCAGGATTCAGTCGGCAGGCTGCCCGATGCGGGCCACGGCCGCCTCCAGCGCTGCCTCGTCGAGTTCACGGGTGTCGACCTTCAGATAGGCCACACCCTCTTCCGCAATGATAACAGCTTCGACAACTCCGGGGACCTCGCCCAGGCAACGCGCCAGCTCGGCCGCATCCAGCCCCTCGGTCTCCCCGAGGGAGACCAGCCGGTTGGAGAGAAACCGCGGGGTCTGCATGCCGGCGGCGATCAGCAGCCAGAGCGCCGCGAGCGCGGCGGCGAACAGGAACACGGCCTCTTCGCCCCCATGCCCCATCACCCAGCCGCCGATCGAACCGCCCAGGAAGGCGCCGAAGAACTGGGCGCTGGAATAGAACCCCATCGCCGTGCCCTTGCTCTGGGGTGGTGCGGTGCGCGAGATCAGCGAAGGCAGGGTAGCCTCGAGGATGTTGAAGCCCACATAGAAGGCAAACAGCGAGACCACCACGCCGGTCAGCGAGGCAGAAAACTCGGCCAGCCCGAGTTCGCCCAGCGCCACCATGGCGATGGCGAGCAGGAACACCGGCTTCATGCGCCGGTGCTTCTCGGCCTGGATGACGAAGGGCACCATGGCCAGCACCGAGGCCAGCAGCACCGGGAGGTAGATCCACCAGTGGTGCGCCACCGGCAGCTGCAACCGCTGCTGCAACACCAGCGGCAGCGCGACGAAACTGGCGGTCAGGATCATGTGGAGGGTGAGGATGCCGTAGTCGAGCCGCAGCAGCTGAGCGTCTTTGAGCACCTGCGCGAACTGCGCCGGCACCGGCTCGGCGTCACGATGCACCACCGAGCGCACCGGTGTGGGCACGACCGTGAACAGCAGCAGGATCCCCAGCAGGGCGAGCACGGCCGTCAACCAGAAGATGCCGGCGATACCCAGCGAGGCGTCGAGCACCGGCCCGGCCACCAGCGCCACCGAAAACGATAGCCCGATGCTCATGCCGATGACCGCCATCACCTTGGTGCGATGCTCGTCGCGGGTGAGGTCCGCGGCCAGCGCCATGATGGCGGCGGCCACGGCACCGGCGCCCTGCAGGGCCCGGCCGGCGATCACCAGACCGATGGTGTCGGCCATGGCCGCCAGCGCGCTGCCGGCCGCGAACAGCAGCAGGCCGAAGGCGATCACCGGCTTGCGGCCGAGCCGGTCCGAAAGCAGGCCGAAGGGAATCTGCAGAAAGGCCTGGGTCATGCCGTAGGCGCCGATCGCCACGCCCATCAGCGCCGGTGTGGCACCGGCGTAGTCGGCGGCGTGCAGCATGAAGACGGGCAGAATCATGAACAGGCCGAGCATGCGGAAGGAGAAGATGGCCGCCAGCGACACGGCCGCGCGCCGTTCCACGGATGTCATGCCTGTCTCGCGAACCAACCGCGCCGCCACCTGTCCCACCTCCGTACGCTTTGAACTGCCCTCTCGAGGCGCCGTATAGTATCAGGTTCACTTCATCTTCCGGAAACGCATGGACCGTATCGAGATCCGGGGAGCCCGGACCCACAACCTCGCCAACATCGACCTGTCGCTGCCGCGCGACCGGCTGATCGTGATCACCGGGCTGTCGGGGTCGGGCAAGTCCTCGCTCGCCTTCGACACCCTCTATGCCGAGGGCCAGCGGCGCTACGTGGAGTCGCTCTCGGCCTATGCCCGCCAGTTCCTGTCCATGATGGAGAAACCGGACGTGGACCACATCGAGGGCCTGTCTCCGGCGATCTCCATCGAGCAGAAATCGACCTCGCACAACCCGCGATCCACGGTCGGCACCATCACCGAGATCCACGACTACCTGCGCCTGCTGTTCGCCCGCGTGGGCACGCCCGAATGCCCGGAACACCGCATCCGGCTCGAGGCCCAGACCATCAGCCAGATGGTGGACCAGGTGCTGGCGCTGCCCGAGGGCACGAAGCTGATGCTGCTCGCCCCGGTCGTCGCCGAGCGCAAGGGCGAACACGTGCAACTGCTGGAGGAGCTGCGGGCGAAGGGCTTCCTGCGGGCCCGAATCGATGGCGAGGTGATCGAGCTGGACAGGATCCCGAAGCTCGACCTGCGCCGCAAGCATACCATCGAAGCCGTGGTGGACCGCTTCAGGGTGCGCCCCGACCTGCGCCTGCGGCTGGCCGAATCCTTCGAAACCGCGCTCGAGCTTGCCGACGGCGTGGCGAAGATTGCCTTCATGGACGACCCGGAACGCGAGCCGCTGGTGTTCTCCTCGAAGTTCGCCTGCCCGGTCTGCGGCTATTCCCTGCCCGAACTGGAACCGCGGCTGTTCTCCTTCAACAACCCCGTCGGCGCCTGTCCGGCCTGCGACGGGCTCGGGGTGCGCCAGTTCTTCGATCCCGAGCGGGTGGTGGCCAATCCGCATCTGTCGCTGGCCGGCGGCGCCATCCGCGGCTGGGACCGCCACAACCAGTGGTATTTCCAGCTCATCGAGGCGCTGGCCGAGCATTACGGCTTCGACGTGGACGCCCCGTTCGACGACCTGCCCGAGCCGGTTCGCGAGGTCATTCTCTACGGCAGCGGCAATCATCTCGTGCCCCTGCCCGCCCCGGGCGGCGGGCGCCGCAAGCGTCGCTTCGAGGGCATCATTCCGACCATGGAGCGGCGCTACCGGGAAACCGACTCCCAGGCGGTCCGCGAGGAACTGGCCCGCTACCTCAGCACCCGTCCCTGCCCGGAATGCGAAGGCACGCGCCTGAACCGGGCCGCCCGCCACGTATTCGTGGCCGACCGCTCCCTGCCCGAACTCTCGGCCCTGCCGATCGGCGAGGCACTGGCCTTCTTCGAAGACCTGCGCCTGCCGGGCCACCGGGGCGAGATCGCCGCGCGCATCCTGCGCGAGATCACGGAACGGCTGCGCTTCCTTGTCAACGTGGGGCTGGACTACCTGTCGCTCGAGCGCAGCGCGGAGACCCTCTCCGGCGGCGAAGCCCAGCGCATCCGGCTGGCCAGCCAGATCGGCGCCGGGCTGGTCGGGGTCATGTACGTGCTGGACGAGCCCTCCATCGGCCTGCATCAGCGCGACAACCAGCGCCTGCTCGACACCCTGGTCCGGCTGCGCGACCTGGGCAATACGGTCATCGTGGTCGAACACGACGAGGACGCCATCCGCACTGCCGACCACGTGGTGGACATGGGCCCCGGCGCCGGTGTGCATGGCGGCCGTGTCGTGGCCCAGGGCACGCCCGAGGAGATCATGGCCAGCGAACGGTCGCTGACCGGCCAGTATCTCTCCGGACGCCGTCGCATCGCCGTGCCGGAGACGCGCACGCCCCGCGAT
>JALVEM010000124.1 GCA_027030825.1 Thiohalobacter sp. | reverse complement strand
ACACGATACGGAGGAATTTCCCTGGCTGCGGGCCGAGAAGCAGTTCCTCGAGGCCGTCATCGGCGCCGGCCGTGCCGTGCTCGGCATCTGCCTGGGCGCCCAGCTCATCGCCGAGGCCCTGGGCGGCGAGGTGACGAAAAACCGCGAAAAGGAGATCGGCTGGTTTCCGGTCGAGGTCACGGATGGCGGCGTCGAGACGGGCTTCGCCGATGCCACCGGCGAGCGCTTCGAGGCCTTCCACTGGCACGGCGAGACCTTCAGCCTGCCACCGGGCGCCATCCATCTGGCCCGCAGCGCCGCCTGCGAACACCAGGCCTTCCTGTGGGGCGACAGACTGCTCGCCCTGCAGTTCCATCTGGAGATGACCTGGAGTGGTGCGGCCGAGCTCATCGAGCACAGCCGGGACGAACTGGTGGATGCCCCATATATACAGAACGAGGAGGCCATGCTCGGACAACGCGAGGCCTTCGAGCAGGCCAACCGGCGCATGCACCGGGTGCTCGACTGGCTGGTGGACCGGGCAGGCCTCGGCGGCTGAGATTCAGGCGCCGACCATCACGCAGTTCTTGCCCGCGGCCTTGGCCCGATAGAGCGCCTCGTCGGCGCGTGCCATCAGGGCCTCGGGGTCGACCGGCCCCTCGCTCGGATCATGACAGGCCACACCGATACTGAGCGTCACCCGCTCGCCGGTGCCGGCTTCGAGACCGAGCGTCTCCACGGCCTCGCGCAACCGTTCGGCGACCCGCCGGGCACCCTCGCAGTCCGTGCCCGGCAGCAACAGCACGATCTCGTCGCCGCCGTAGCGCGCAATCACGTCCTCGTCGCGAAGGCGGTGCGAGGCGACCAGCGCGGCGATCTCCCGCAGGCACAGATCGCCCTCCCGGTGGCCACGCCGGTCGTTGATCTGCTTGAAATGATCCAGATCGCAGAGCAACAGCGCGAGCGGTCGCTGCTCGCGCAGGGCACGCTCGAGTTCCCGGTGCAGATCCAGATCGAACTGGCGTCGATTCGTCAGACCGGTCAGGGCATCGGTGGCGGCCAGGTGCTCGAGCCGGGCATTCATGCCGCGCAGTCGCGCATTCGCCGCTTCGAGCTCGCGCGCCACCCGCGCCCGGTTCGCCAGATCCCGCCTGTGCAGATGGAGAAAGACGCCCGAGAGCAGAATCAGACCGCCGAGCATGAGTCCGACGTGGAGCGCTGTCGTGTTGCGCAGGGTGGCGAAATATTCGGGATCGATCCGGTCGACCAATTGCCAGACCGTCCCCTTGACCGGTGCCCTGGCCAGAAGATACGGATCTTCCGCCGGGAGATGCCATTCGGATTCCGGCAGCCGGTTGCGCGAGCCCCGCGCAGTCACCTCCACCAGCCCGTCCCTGGCGGGGTCGACCAGCAGCAACGCGTGGTTCATGGGGGCATCCTCGTTCAGGATGTCCGAGATCAGTCCGGGATCGAAGGCCGCAAGAAACAGGGCCGGTGCCGCCTCGCCGATCTCCAGGGGCACCATCACATCGAAATGGTAGAAGAAGGGATTGGGATGGATGCGCAACCGTTCCTCTCTGCTCTTCAGGAACATGCGCACGTCTTCCCGGCAGATCTCGCCGATGACGCCATCGAAATCGTCCACCACGGGATCGGTCCCGGGCGAGAGCAGCGTGAAGGCCCGAAGCCCGGGCAGGAAGGCGCGTGCTCGCTGCAGCAGTCTCTCGTGACGGTGCCCGGCCGACGGGTCCCGGTACAGGGCACGCAGCGCATCCTGTTCGTAGTGAACGAACATGGCCACGCGAGCCCGCAGATTGGCCAGCCGGTCGGTGATCTCGTCGGAGGTGGTCAGAACGGCGTGCCTCGCGGTACGCTCGAGCCGTGTCTCGATGAGCAGCCACCGATCCAGCCCCACACCCACGGCCAGGAGCATCACCACCAGAATCAGGGACACGAGCGCCACCGTGGCCCATCCACCCGGTGGATGTGCAGCGTGTCGTTCGGGTTGCCGGTCGCCCTTTCTCACGCATAGGTTGTCGGCGCCGGATCAGGATGCTTGACAGTCATCGACATGCGCCGCCTGCCGGGCGCATTCCCATGCCGTGCGCAGCGCCTGCTCGACCAGCGCGGCGACGAGCTGCGGTGGCGGCTCCGCCTGCGGATCCCCGCCCGTCTCCACGCCGATCAGCCGTACCCGCTCCGGCATCCGTCCCAGCGCAACGGCGAGCGCCAGCACCTCGGCCACGCCGAATCCATGCGTGGAAGCGGGGCTGGCGAGCGCCTGCAGCGCACCAGGGTCCAGGCACCGGATGTGCCCGGCCCGGCCGCCCCGCACTGCATCCAGGATCACGACCCCATCGGCCCCCTCGAAATCCTCGAGCAGGGCCGTACCCGGGCGATCGCGCAGGCATACCTCGGTGCCTTGGGGCAGCCGGTCCCGCATCCCGAGCAGGCGTTCGGCGGCCAGCAGGCCGATCCGGTCCATGCCGAACGGCGAGCCGACGCCGATGACGCGCAGGCGGCTCACCGGCGGGTCACCTTCAGCTGCAGGAAATGGGTGGCGCAGGAGATGCAGGGGTCGTAGTTGCGGATCACCCGCTCGGCATGGAATCGCAGCGTGTCGTCGGGCCGGTCCAGGCCGAGGCATTCCAGCGCATGGCGGGCGTCTTCCTCCATGCGCGCCTGGTTCTGGCTGGTGGGCGGTGTGATGCGCGCTTCCTGCACCCGACCGGCATCGTCGAAGCGGTAGCGGTGGTAGAGGATGCCGCGCGGGGCCTCGGTGGCGCCGAAGCCGGTACCGGCCCGCGACGCCGGGGGCGCGGCCAGGGCGGGCTCGCGCGCTGGCAGTGCCTCGAGGATGCGCAGTGCCTCGTGCAGGGCGAGCTGGATCTCCACGGCCCGCGCCACGATGCTGTGGAACATGTTGCGGCTGGGAAATGTGATGCCGGTCTCCGCGAGCGTTTCGGCCACCGGCGCCGGCAACCGGTCGAGGTTCAGGTTCAGCCGGGCCAGCGGACCCACGAGATAAGGCCGGCCATCCAGAAAACTGTGCAGCGCCGTGGAATGCGGCACCTGCCGTTCCTCGAAGTGATCCTCGAACGCCTCGACGGCGATGTCGAGACCGGCGCTGGAGACGATCCGGCCACCATACATCGGATATTCTTCCGGGTGCCGCAGGGCCACGCACACGAAATCCTGGTCGTCCTCCGGCAGCGCGAGCGAGGCCGTCCAGTGCACCAGGGCCCGTGCCTCCGCCAGCGCCGACCGGCACGCCTCGCGCAGCTCCGCGAGATCCGCCGCATCGGGCAGGCGGCTGAAACCGCCGGGCCGCACGCTGACCGGATGCACGGAACGCCCGCCGAGCACCTCGAGGATGCGGTTGCCGAGGCGTTGCAGCCGCAGGCCGCGCTCGACCGCCTCGGGATGCGCGCGCGCCATCTCCAGCACGGAATCGAAACCCAGGAAGTCCGGCGCGGCCAGCATGTGGATGTGCAGGGCGTGGCTCTCGATCCACTCCCCGCAATACATGAGCCGCCGCCAGGCCAGCAGCGCCGGCGACGGTGCATGCCCGAAGGCGGCCTCGATGGCCGACACGGCGCTCATCTGGTAGGCCACCGGGCAGATGCCGCAGATGCGCGCCACCATGTCCGGTACCTCGTGTGCGGCCCGCCCCTCGAGGAACTTCTCGAACAGCCGCGGCGGCTCGTAGATGCGCAGCTGCAGCCGGGCGATGCGGTCGGCCTCGATGTCGATCTCGAGCGCCCCCTCGCCTTCCACACGGGCGAGCACGGGCACGCGGATGCGCCGGGACTCCCTGCTCATGACTCATCCTCCCATACCGCGCGAAACTCCGGTGCCTGCGAGGTGATGAAGCGGAACCGACGCAGCACCTCCTCGCGCGGGAGGCCTGCATCCATCCAGTGGCGCTTCAGGGCCTCGGCATTGACCGTCGTGG
>JALVEM010000123.1 GCA_027030825.1 Thiohalobacter sp. | reverse complement strand
GCGGCGCGGCACCTCGCCCGTGGCACGCAGGATGAAGGTGTAGGGGCCGGGCGTGTGGGCCTTGAGGAAACGGAAGGTGCGGTTGTCGACCCGGGCATAGGTGGCGATCTCGGAGAGGTCCCGCACCACGAGGGTGAAATTGTGGTTCCTGTCGAGCTGGCGGATGCGCCGGATGCGTTCCATGGCGGCCTTGTCGCCCACCAGGCAGCCCAGCGCGTAGCAGGAATCGGTCGGGTAGGCCATGACGTTGCCTTCCCGTTCGCGCAGGATCTCGATGGCGCGGCGGATCAGCCGGCGCTGGGGATTGTCCGGATGGATCTCGAGGAACTGGCTCATGATGCGGTCGCGCTCGCCTCTTTCGTTTCGATCGGGGCATTCCAGGCAGACCAGATCGGTATGCAGTCACCGGGCAGCGGCGGCAGACGACCCAGCTGGATATAGGGCGACTCCGGTCCGTGATAGTCGGAGCCGGCGGAAGCGAGCAGTCCGTGCCGGCTGGCGACCCTGGCCATGTGCGAGATGTCCCTGCTGTCGTGGCTGCCGGAGACCACCTCCAGCCCTGCACCGCCGCATTCCATGAATTCGCCGATCAGTTCGCGCAGGCGCGTGGCCGTGAATCCGTAGCGGGCCGGATGCGCGATCACGGCCTGCCCGCCCGCCTCGCGGATCCAGTGCACCGCCTCCTCCAGCGAGGCCCACTGTCCGGGCACGTGGCCGGGCCGGTTCTTGACCAGATAGCGCTTGAACACGGTCTTCATGTCCTTGCAGCGCCCCGACTCGACGAGAAACCGGGCGAAGTGCGTGCGTCCGACGATGCGCCCGCGTGCATGACGCCTGGCGCCCGCCAGCGCATCGGGAATGCCGGCCTTCTCCAGCCGCCGGCCGATCTCTTCGGCCCGCCAGGCGCGCCATGCCTGGAGCCGCTGCAGCCCCGACTGCAGCACCGGCGACTTCCGGTCGATGCCGAGCCCCAGGATGTGCACCGTTCCCTTGCGCCAGGTGACGGAGATTTCCACGCCGGGCACCAGCACAAGGCCCATGCGCCGGGCCGCCGCCTCCGCTTCCGCCAGCCCGTCCGTGGTGTCGTGGTCGGTCAGGGCGAGCACGTCGATGCCCGCCTCTGCGGCCCGTCGCACGAGTTCGGCCGGCGCCAGACTGCCGTCGGAGGCGGTCGAATGGGAATGCAGGTCGTGCACGGTTGGCTTTGTGCCGGTCATCCGCGCATTGTACACTAAGGCCATTCCGAAACATCCGGGAACCCGGTGCGCTTGCGCCTGTCACAAGAAGCCAGGAATACATGGCCGTACCATACCGGGCCGACCCGCGACTGGAGACTCGTCCGAAAACATGCGACTGCTGCTCGATTTTCTTCCCATCGTCCTGTTCTTCGCCGCCTACAAGCTGGCGGGCATCTATACCGCCACCGCGGTCGCGATCGCGGCGACGGTCGTGCTGGTCGCGGGTTTCTGGCTGCGCTACCGGCGGGTCGAGAAGATGCACCTGATCACGCTGGCGATCATCCTGGTGTTCGGCGGCGCCACCCTCCTGTTTCATGACCCGCTCTATATCAAGTGGAAGCCGACCGTGGCCTATCTGCTGTTCGCCCTCGTCTTTCTCGGCAGCATGGTCGTGGGCGAGCGGAACCTGACCGAGCGCATGATGGGCCACCTCACGCGCGACGTGCCGCCCGGACTCTGGAAGCGGCTCAACCTGGCCTGGGTGGTCTTCTTTCTGGTGGCGGCGGGTCTCAACCTGTTCGTGGCCTACCGCTTCTCCGAGGCCACCTGGGTGAATTTCAAGCTGTTCGGCCTCATGGGGCTGACCTTCCTGTTCATCCTCGGCCAGGGCATGGTGCTCTCCCGCTACATCACCACCGAGGAAGCCGGCACCACCGACGGAATGGAAAACAAGGAAAACTGACGACATGTTCTATGCCATCGTGGCCAGGGACCGCGAAGGTTCGCTGGATGCACGCCGTGCGGCGCGTCCCAGGCACCTCGCCCGCCTCGAGCAGCTGCAGGAAGCTGGTCGGCTCCTGATCGCGGGGCCGCTGCCCGCCATCGACAGCCCGGATCCGGGGCCTGCCGGTTTCACCGGCAGCCTGGTGGTGGCCGAGTTCGCCTCTCTGGAGGAAGCGCAGGCCTGGGCCGCCGAAGACCCCTACATGGAGGCCGGCGTCTACGAACAGGTCGATGTCTTCCCTTTCCTGAAGGTACTGCCGAAATGAACGACCGTGTCGAACGTATCCGTGCCCGACTGGAGAGCGCACTGCAACCTGTTCGCCTCGAGATCCGGGACGATTCCGCGAAACATGCCGGCCATGCCGGCGCCCGCGGCGGTGGCGGCCATTACATCCTGACCATCGTCAGCCCGGCTTTCGTGAACCGTTCCCCGATCGAACGGCACCGCATGGTCTATGATGCCCTCGGCGACATGATGGCCAGCGAGATCCATGCCCTGAGCATCGACGCCAGGGCACCCGACGAAGACTGAAACGAAAAGAGGTATCCATGAAATCCCGAACCCTGAAGAGAATCGCCCTGCTCACCGGCAGCATGCTGCTCGCCGCCTCCCTGCATCTGACCGCCGCGGAAGCCGACAAGCACGAGAGCAAGGTCGTTGCCGTGGTCAACGGCCAGCCGATCACCCAGGAGATGGTCGACATCTTCGCCTCCAAGATGAAAACCCGGAGCGGCAAGGGCGACGTCCAGGCCCAGGCGCTCGACGAACTGATCAAGATCACGCTCATCACCCAGGATGCGGAGAAGAAGGGGCTGGACAAGGATCCCTCGGTGCAGCGCCAGCTCGACTGGTACCGCCGCAGCGTGCTCTTCAACGCGGGACTTCGCGATTACCTGAAGAAGCACCCGATCACCCAGGCGGACATCAAGAAGCGCTACGAAGAAAAGGTCAAGCATTTCGACGGCACGGAGTACAAGGCCCGCCACATCCTCGTGAAGACCGAGGACGAGGCGAAAAAACTCATCGGTGAACTGAAGAAGGGCGCCGACTTCGCCGAGCTGGCGAAGAAGCACTCCACCGGCCCCACCGGCAAGAACGGGGGCGATCTGGGCTGGTTCAGCGCCAGCCAGATGGTCGAGCCCTTCGCCGATGCGGTCAGGAAAATGAAGAAGGGCGAGATCAGCGACAAGCCGGTCAAGACCCAGTTCGGCTGGCATGTGATCAAGCTGGAGGACACCCGCAAGGTCGATCCGCCCTCGCTCGAGGAAATGGAGCGCAAGATCCGGGCCGAGCTTCAGAACGAGCGCATCAAGGCCTATCTCGACGAGCTCGGCAAGCAGGCGAAGATCGAGATCAAGGATTCGCGTTTCAAGAAGAAACAGTAAAGAACGCCTCTATCCTCGGGCGTGCGGTCGCTTCTTCATCATTCCGGGCGAGCGAAGCGAAACCCGGAATCCAGGGACCACGCTGGTCCCTGCCACCGCGGTGCATTCCTTTCCTGGATTCCGGATCGGTGCTGTGCACCGTCCGGAATGACGGAAGGACTGGATCCCGGATAGCCCGCTGCGCGGGCTTCCGGGATGACTAAGCGTGGGGGCTGCGCGGGCTTCCGGAATGACTCCGACCTTGTCATTCCGGCCAAGCGAGCGGAGCGAGCGCGAGCCGGAATCCAGAAACCATGCCGATCCATGCCACCGTGGTGCCTTCCTTTCCTGGACTCCGGATCGGTGCTGCGCACCGTCCGGAATGACGGAAGGACTGGATCCCGGATAGCCCGCTGCGCGGGCTTCCGGGATGACCGAGTGTGGGGGCTGCGCAGGCTTCCGGGATGACTGAGGGTGGAAGCTGCGAGAACTTCCGTAACGGCTGCACGCCCCCTCAGTCGAAGTCCCGCAATCTGACCGGCACGCGTTTCGCACCCCAGGTGCCCGGCTTTTCCTCGAATACGCCGGGCAGTGCCGTGCCGCAGCGGTTGCACT
>JALVEM010000122.1 GCA_027030825.1 Thiohalobacter sp. | reverse complement strand
CGCCTCCTCGGGCGGGAACTTCCGAGCGATGGCCCAGCGCGGCGCCCGGGCGACGAACCCCAGTTTCTCCTGCTGGTCGATACGATCGACCTTGAACACCACGCCGTCGATGTCGAACGGCAGCGAGGGCCGGCGCTCGGCCATCCGGTCGTAATAGGCCTTGCAGCCCTCGAAGCCCTTCACCACCTCCAGCCAGGGCGGAATGCGCTGACCCCAGTGTTTCAGCTTCGCCATGACCTTCGAATGCCGCTCCGGCAGTCGCCCGCCTTCCACCAGCCCCACGCCATAGCAGTAGAACTCCAGCCCCCGCTCGGCCGTCACCCTGGGATCGAGCTGGCGCAGGCTGCCGGCGGCGGCGTTGCGGGGATTGACGAAGGGTTTCTGCCCGGCCTTCTCCAGCTGTTCGTTGAGCTTGCGGAACTGCTCGTGGGTCATGATGACCTCGCCGCGCACCTCGAGCCGGCGCGGCCAGCCCGAGTGCATCAGCCGCAACGGGATGGAGCGGATGGTGCGGACATTGGCGGTGACGTCCTCGCCCCGGTAGCCGTCCCCCCGCGTGGCGCCGCGGACCAGAATGCCGTTCTCGTAGAGCAGGCTCACCGCGAGGCCGTCGAATTTCGGCTCGGCGGAATACTCCACCCGTTCGACGCCCAGCCGCTCGCGCACACGGCGATCGAAATCGGCCAGCTCCTCGTCGCTGAAGGCGTTGTCCAGCGACAGCATGGGCACCTCATGGACCACCTCGGCGAATTCCTTCGCCGGTGCCGCGCCGACGCGCCGGGTGGGCGAGTCCGGTGTCACCAGCTCCGGATACTTCTCTTCGAGTTCCTGCAGCTCGCGCATGAGCCGGTCGTACTCGACATCGGGAATCTCGGGCCGGTTGAGGACGTAGTAGAGATAGTTGTGGCGCTCGATCTCGCGCCGGAGCCACTCGACGCGCTTGCGTACCTCGGCGGGAACGCTCATTCGGTCACCTCGACGCAGGCCTTCATGGCCCAGTCGCTCAGGGGCTTTTCGCGCATCCGGGCCAGCTCCTCGAGCGAGATGGGCTGGCGGTTGGCGCCGCGGATGCCGGCATCGAGTCGCGTGGCGAGCTTCTCGACCGTCGAGAGCAGCAGGGGCACGGCCTCGTCGGCCGGCAGGGGGCCGGGGAGCTGCATGAACAGGCTCAGGCCGGGCGTGGTGGAGGTGGTCAGCGTGGAGGGATCGAAGGTGCCCGGCTCGACCAGGTTGGCGACGCTGAACAGGATCTCGCCATCGTCCGTATGGTAGTGGAAGATGTCCATCTCCCCGAAGCGCAGGCCGAAGTCCTTGAACGCCTGGGCGACGTCGGAACCGCTGAACGGGTGTCCGCGGGGCGAGACGAGATAGAAGACCAGCGTCCGCTGACGGTCGTGGTCGAAGTCCGTGTCTTCGGCTGCCAGACGGCCGACCTCGTCGGCCTCCTCGGCCGGCGAGACCGAACGCACCGGGCCGAGATCGGGCTCGTCCGGAGGCTCGACCAGGGGATCGTGGGGCGAGAGGGGATCGCCCAGGTCCAGTTCGCCCGCTGTGGCGGAATCCCGGGGCTCGAGCACGGGCTCCACGCGGCGCTCGTCCCGGGGGCGGCGCGACCAGAAATACACACCGGCGATCAGGATCAGACCGAGGGCGAGCAGTATCCAGCGCAAGGTGTCCATGCCGGTCGTCGCGTCTCCTTCCGGAGTTCTGCTACACGGCCGCCATGCGGGCCGCTTCGTCGATGTCCACGGCCACCAGCCGCGACACGCCGGGCTCGTGCATGGTGACGCCGGTCAGCTGGTTGGCCATTTCCATGGTGATCTTGTTGTGCGTGATGAAGATGAACTGCACCCGCTCGGACATCTCCCGCACCAGGTCGCAGAAACGTCCGACATTGGCGTCGTCGAGCGGTGCGTCCACCTCGTCGAGCATGCAGAACGGGGACGGATTGAGCTCGAAGATGGAGAACACCAGGGCCACGGCGGTCAGGGCCTTCTCGCCGCCGGAGAGCAGATGGATGCTGCTGTTCCGCTTGCCCGGCGGCCGGGCCATGATCGCCACGCCCGTGTCGAGCAGATCGTCGCCCGTCATCTCCAGATAGGCGTGCCCGCCGCCGAAGAGGCGCGGAAACATGCGCTGCAGCCCGGCATTGACGCGATCGAAGGTCTCCTTGAAGCGGGCGCGCGTCTCACGATCGATCTTGCGAATGGCGCTCTGCAGCGTCTCGAGCGCTTCCGTGAGATCGGCATGCTGGGCATCGAGATATTCCTTGCGCTGCGATTCCTTCTCGTATTCCTCGATGGCGGTGAGATTGACCGGGCCGAGTCGCCGGATGCGCTCCTCGAGGGAGGCCAGGCGTTCGGTCCAGGCATCGACCTCGGCGTTCTCGGGCAGTCCGGCGGCGAGCTCCTCCAGCGTGAAGCCCGTCTCCGGCAGCTGTTCGAGCAGCGTCTGGTCGCGCACTTCCAGCTCGCGCTGCTGCATGCGCGCCGCGCCGAGCTGTTCGCGCAGCGCCTCCAGCCGTCGCTCGACCCGGACGTGTTCTTCCTCGGCTTCCCGCAGGTCGTGCTCGATCTCCTGCAGGTGCGCCCTGGCCTTGCGCAGCGCCTCCTCCACTTCGGCGCGCCGCTCGAGCGCCTGGGCATGCGAGGCCTCCAGCGCCTGCAGCGGGGCCTCGCCGTCGCTGAGCGCGAGCTGGAGCTGTTCGCTGCGCTGGCGCAGATGTTCGACCTGGCCCAGCATCCGTTCCAGGTTCTGCCGGGTGCTCCGTTCGGCGGTGCGCAGCGATTCGATCTCGATCTCGAGGCGATGGGCGGCATCGCGCGCCTGCCGCGCCCGTTCACGCGCCGCCTCCAGCGCCTCTTGCAGGCGGTCGCGTTCCTGCTCGCGCGCAGCCTGTTCCCCGGCCAGCCGGTCGAGCTGCTCGAGCGCGGCGTTCAGTCGCCCGCGCGCCTCCCGGATCTCGGTTTCCATCTCGCGGATCTGGGACTGCAGCTCCTCGCGTTCCTGTTCCAGGCCGGCGCGGCGCAGGCGCAGCTGTTCCAGGCGGTCGTGCCTGGCCGTGCGCGCACCACGCAGTTCGTTCAGCCGCCGGTGCAGTACATGCACGGCCTGCTGCTCCTCGGCGAGCCTCCGTTCCCGATCCGCGAGCCGCGTCTGGAGCGCATCGGCCTCCTCGACGAGCGCGCCCAGTTCGGCCTCCAGTCGTTCGATGTCGGCGGCCAGTGTCCGGATGGCCTGTTCACGCTCCAGGATGCCGGCCCGTGCCTCGTCGTCGCGCACCAGCCGCATCCAGTCCGGTCCGAGCCAGAGACCGGAAGGCAGGATGACGGACTCCCCGGACGCCAGCGCCGGCAGCCGGGCCAGCGCCTCCTCGAGGGTCTGTGCCGTGTGGACGCCGGCGAGCAGCGAGTGCAGCGCCCAGGGCGCGCGGACCCTGGCGAGCAGCGTGTCCTCGCCGGGAGGCGGCGCCCCGTCGGCCGGACGACCCTGCCAGAGCGAGAGCAGTTCGCCTTCGTAACCGGCGGCGTCGGCGGCCAGGCGGTCGAGGTCGTCGACGCAGACGGCCTCGAGCGCGTGTCCCAGTACCGTCTCCACGGCACGCTCCCAGCCGGGTTCGACCTCCAGCGCCTGGGCGAGCCTGGGCGCCGCTTCCAGGCCATGCGCGCGCAGCCATTCCATCAGGCGCGTGTCGTCCTTGCCGAGCGCCGCCTGCTGCAGCGTCTCCAGCGAGGCGAGCCGGCCGCGCGCGGACTGCAGCTCGTGCCTGCGGCGGTCGATCTCGCGCGTGAGTTCACGCTGCCGCTCCCGGTCGGCGCCGATACCGGCGCGCAGCGTCTCGAGTTCGGCCTCGCGCTCCGAGAGTTCCGCTTCGGCCTCGGCGATGGCGGCATCGAAATCGGCGATCTCGCCCTCCAGCGTGTCGGGATCGAGCCGGGCGATTTCCTCGCCGATC
>JALVEM010000121.1 GCA_027030825.1 Thiohalobacter sp. | reverse complement strand
TCTCTCTGCTGGTCATTCACGGGATCAGTCTGCCACCGGGAGAATTCGGCGGACCCTGGATCGACGCACTCTTCGCCAACCGCCTCGATCCCGCTGCCCATCCGTATTTTCGCGAGATTGCCCATCTGCGCGTTTCGGCACACCTGCTGATCGACCGGGAGGGCAGGCTGACCCAGTACGTCCCCTTCGACCGCCGTGCCTGGCATGCCGGCCGGAGCCGCTTCGGCGACCGCGAGGCCTGCAACGATTTTTCCATCGGAATCGAGCTGGAAGGCACGGACACCATTCCCTACACGGATGCCCAGTATGCACGGCTGGCGGAGGTCACCCGCTGGCTGATGCGCCGCTATCCGGCGCTCGGGCGTGAGCGCATCGTGGGGCATTGCCACATCGCCCCCGACCGCAAGACCGATCCGGGCCCGGCCTTCGACTGGGGTCGCTACCGGGCGATGCTGGAGGGGGTGGCGTGAGTCTGCTGCTCGAGTTTCTCCGTCATGGCGAACCCGCGGGCGGCCCCCGTTACCGGGGCCAGACCGACGACCCGCTCAATGAAACCGGCTGGCGGCAGATGCGGGAAGCGGTCCGTGACTATCCTGCGGAGCGCTGGCAGGCGGTCGTTTCCTCCCCGCTTCGGCGTTGCAGCGAGTTCGCCGAGTGGTTCGCCCGCACCTGCGGCCTGCCGCTGCATCTGGACGAGCGGCTCAAGGAGATCGGTTTCGGGCAATGGGAAGGGCGCACCTATGACGAGCTGGTGGCCGAGGACGAGGCCGCCGTACGCCGTTTCTACACCGATCCGGTGCGGCACCGCCCGCCGGGCGCGGAACCGGTGTCCGAATTCCGGGCCCGGGTCACGGAAGCCGTGCGTGACCTCGCGGCCCGCCATCGCGAGGGGCGCCTGCTGATCGTGGCGCATGCCGGCGTGATCCGGGCCGCCATCGGCCATGTGCTGCAGGTGCCGGATCGGGCCATGATGCGGATTCGCATCCCCTACGCCGGCAAGGTGGGCATCGAGCTGGATGGAGAGCGGGGTGATGCACTTCTCTATATCCGATGACACGAGGGCGGCGGGGATGCTGAACGTGCTCGATCATTGCCCCGATACCCTGCTCGATGCCGAGGCACGCGACCTGCGGCGCCTGTTCGGGGGGCCGACCCTGATGCATCTGCCCGGCAGGCGCGAGGAACCCCTGTTCGTGTCCGTGCTTCTGCACGGCAACGAGACCACCGGATACCTCGCCGTCAGGGAGCTGCTCGGAAAATATCGCAGCCGGATGCTGCCCCGGGCCCTGAGCGTCTTTTTCGGCAACGTGGTGGCGGCCGAGCAGGGTGTTCGGCGGCTGCCGGACCAGCCGGATTACAATCGCATCTGGCCGGGTTCGGAGACCTCCGGCACGCCGGAACACGCCATGATGGCGCAGGTCGTGCAGGAGATGGAACGGCGACAGGTGTTCGCTGCCGTGGACGTGCACAACAACACGGGCATCAATCCGCACTATGCCTGCGTGAACCGCATCGATCACCGTTTCCTCCATCTCGCGACCCTGTTCTCGCGCACGGTGGTCTATTTCGTGCGTCCGCGCGGCGTGGCCTCCATGGCCATGGCGCGACTGTGTCCCGCCGTGACCGTGGAATGCGGGCAGCCGGGACAGCGTCACGGCATCGACCATGCCCTGGATTATCTGGAGGCCTGCCTGCATCTGTCCGAGGTCCCCTCGCATCCGGTGCCGCCCCACGACATCGATCTCTACCACACCGTGGTCACCATCCGGGTGCCCGAGTCCATCAGCTTCGGCTTCGGCAGGCAGGACGTGGCGCTCGATTTCCTTCCGGATCTGGATCATCTCAATTTCCGCGAACTGCCGGCGGGTACGCCGATCGCCTATCTGCATGCCGATCCGAAGAGGCCACTGGAGGTCACGGACGAGCGCGGTCGCGACGTGTACGACGAATACTTCGCCGTCGAGGACGGCATGCTGGTTTTGAAACGCCCCGTCATGCCTTCCATGTTCACGCTCGACGAGCGCATCGTGCGGCAGGACTGCCTGGGCTATCTCATGGAGCGGATCGAACTGGTGGAGGATCCGGCCGTCTGATGCGCCTGGTCGCCGCGATCACCCCGCACGGCTTCGGTCATGCGGCACAGGCCGTGGCCGTGTTGCGGGCGCTCGTGAAGCGACGGCCCGGGACGGAACTGCACATCGCCACCCGCGTACCGCGCGACTGGCTGGCCGCCCGGCTCGATGTGCCCTTTCATTATCATCCCCACGCCACCGACTTCGGCCTCGTCATGCACTCGCCGGTGCAGATCGACCATGACCTCTCCGCGAGCGGCTATGCCTCGCTCTACCGCGACCGCTACCGGCTGCTGGAAGAGGAGACCGAGTGGCTGGCCGGGCTGGCACCGGATCTCGTGCTTGCAGACGCCCCCTGGCTGCCGCTGGCCGCCGCCCGGCGCCTGGGCATCCCTGCCGCCGGCCTCTGTTCCCTGAACTGGGCCGGGATCTACCGGCACTTCTATGCCTCCGGTGCCGACGGCATGGCGGTCTTCGAATGGCTGCGCGAGAGTTACAACCAGGCCGACTGCTTTCTGCGTCCCGCGCCGGCCATGCCGATGCCGGAACTGGAGAACGTGCGCGACATCGGGCCGATCGCGATGCAGGTGCCCGGCCGGCGCGAGGCCCTGGTCGAGCGGTTCGGACTGCCCGGAGACGCCCGGCTGGTGCTGGTGGCGCTCGGCGGCGTGGGCGGGCGCCTGCCCATGGAACACTGGCCCAGGCAGCCGAAAGTCTTCTATCTGGTGGAGGCCGCCTGGCAGGTGGCGCGCGAGGATGCGATTGCGATCCAGGACACCGGGCTCGCCTTCCTGGACCTGCTGGCGAGCGCCGATCTGGTGCTCGGCAAGTGCGGCTACGGCACGGTGGCCGAATGCGCCGTCAATGCCACGCCCCTGCTGGCCATTCGCAGGGAAGACGGCTGGCCCGAGGACGCACCCCTCTCGGCATGGCTGCAACGTCACGGGCGCATGGCCTGGATCACGCGGCAACAGGCCGAGCGCGGGGAATTCATGGAGGAAATGGAGACATTGCTCGAGTCGCCCGCACCCGAGCCGCCCGAACCCAGCGGCGCTCCGGAGGCGGCTGAACTCCTGCTGCAACTGGGCTATAAATGACCCCATGAAGTCCTTCTTTCGAAACCTCTCGCGAACGGCAGGCGAGTGAAGGCCTTTCGGCATGCATGAATACTCGCTCTGCATCGCGCTGCTGGGCCAGGTGGAACGCATCGCCGCGGAACATCGGGCGCGCCGGGTGACGCGCATCGAGCTGCGGCTCGGCCCACTGTCCGGCGCCGAGGCGCCGCTGCTGGCACGCGCCTGGCCGCTGGCGGCGGCGGGAAGCCTGGCCGAGGGGGCGGCGCTGGTGATCGAGACGGCCCCGGTGCGGGTCGCCTGTACGGCCTGCGGCGCCGAGACCGAGGCCGTGCCCAACCGCCTGGTCTGTGGCGCCTGCGGCGACTGGCGCACCCGGCTGGTGAGCGGCGACGAGCTGCTGCTGGCGCATCTGGAACTGTCGGACATCGTGGAGGATACCGTCCCATGTGCCTCGCCATCCCCATGAAGATCCAATCCATCGACGGCTTCGTCGCCCGCTGCGAGGCCCGTGGCGTCGAGCGCGAGGTGAGCCTGTTCCTGATGCAGCACGAGACGCTGGCCCCGGGCGACTTCGTCATGGTGCACGTCGGCTACGCCATCCAGAAGGTGACGCCGGAAGACGCGCGCACCGCCTGGGAACTGTTCGACGAGGCGCTGGCCACGGCGGCCGGGGCGGAGGAAGAAACCCATGTGTGACACCTGCGGTTGCAACCTGACCCATGGCAATGTGCATCTGGTCGAGCCCGGTGGCCGGCTGGCGCGCACCGGGGAAGGGCGCGAGGCGGTAACCGTGCTGCGCGGCCTGCTCGCCGA
>JALVEM010000120.1 GCA_027030825.1 Thiohalobacter sp. | reverse complement strand
TGAGTCCCCGGAAATACTCGGTATTGATGTCCTGGCAAGGAAGCGGCGCCCGCTGGCTGCGCGGCGTGCGCCGGCCGATCCACCAGCCGGACAACGCGGCCACCGGCAGAAGCAGCCAGAGCAGATCGAGCATCTCGGGCACGCGGGATCAGTCCTTGATCGGCAGGGTTCTCAGGTTGGAGATCTCCTGCTCGGCGAGCTGGTTGCGGCGGTTGAGTCGAAGAATCTCCTGCTTCAGGTGAAGTATCTTCCCGAGGCAGGCCAGGATACCCAGCAGAACACCGGCGGCCAATGCCCCCAGCAGGGCGACCGAGAGCGGCAGTTCCATCTGCCCGAGGACGTAATCGAGCCGGACGTTCTGGGCGTTGTAGAAGGAGAAAACCAGCCCGGCCGCCGCAATGAACAACAGGGCAAGCAACTGGATCAGGAATGCGATGCGCGACATGACGCCTCCTTGGCAGTCTGCCCGGAACCACCGGATCACGGGCCTGCATGGTGAACATGGGGCGCGGCGGAGCTCCGCCCGGATCAGTCTTCCTCGGGCTCGTCCCGTGCCTGCTTGATCTTGATGTCGCGTTCCCGGCCGGCGTTGACGCGTTCTCGGAGATCCTTGCCCGGCTTGAAATGAGGCACATACTTGGCCGGCAGGGCCACGGGTTCGCCAGTCTTCGGGTTTCTCCCCATGCGGGGCGGTCGATAATGGAGCGAGAAGCTGCCGAAACCGCGGATCTCGATCCTCCCCCCTGTGGCGAGTTCCTGGCTCATGAGTTCGAGCAGGCTCTTGACCGCCAGCTCGACATCCTTGTAGTTCAGGTGGGGATTCTTGCTGGCCAGAATCTCGATCAGTTCCGATTTTGTCATTTCCGATTTTCCTGAAACGTGGGCGGCCGGTTGCTGACGCAACCGGCCGCGTGGTTCGCGTTCTGTCTATTTACCGCGAAATGACAAAAAGATCAACGGCTTTCGGATACCTCAGACCTTCTCCTTGTTCTCGATCTGCTCCTTGAGCAGGTCACCGAGCGTGGTCGTGGCCGAAGTGGCGCCGCTGGAATAGCTTCGGATCGCCTGCTGCTCCTCTTCCTGCTCCTTGGCCTTGATGGAGAGGTTGATGGTGCGGTTCTTGCGATCGACGCCGATGAACTTGGCCTCCACCTCGTCGCCTTCCTTGAGTACGGTGCGGGCATCCTCCACCCGGTCACGGGCGATCTCGGAAGCCCGCAGAGTACCCTCGACACCGTCACCCAGGTCGATGGTGGCCGCCTTGGCGTCCACTTCCTTGACGATGCCCTTGACGATGCTGCCCTTGGGATGCTCGGCCACGAAGTTGGAGAAGGGATCCTTGTCGAGCTGCTTGATGCCCAGCGAGATGCGCTCGCGCTCGGGATCGACGGCCAGGATGACGGCCTCGACCTCCTCGCCCTTGCGGTAGTTGCGCACCGCCTCCTCGCCCGGGACGTTCCAGGAGATGTCGGACAGGTGCACCAGCCCGTCGATGCCGCCTTCCAGCCCCACGAAGATGCCGAAGTCGGTGATGGACTTGATGGTGCCGCGGATCCTGTCGCCCTTGTTGTGGGTGGCGGCGAACTCTTCCCAGGGGTTCGGATGACACTGCTTCATGCCTAGCGAGATGCGGCGGCGCTCCTCGTCGATGTCGAGCACCATGACCTCCACCTCCTGGCCGACGTGCACCACCTTGGCCGGATTGACGTTCTTGTTGGTCCAGTCCATCTCGGAGACGTGCACCAGACCCTCGACGCCCTCCTCGATCTCGACGAAGCAACCGTAGTCGGCGATGTTGGTCACCTTGCCGAACAGGCGCGTGCCCTCGGGATAACGGCGCGCCAGATCCACCCAGGGATCCTGGCCGAGCTGCTTGAGGCCGAGCGAGACGCGGTTGCGCTCGCGGTCGAACTTGAGCACCTTGACCTCGATCTCGTCACCGACGTTGACCATCTCGGAAGGATGCTTGATGCGCTTCCAGGCCATGTCGGTGATGTGCAACAGGCCGTCGATGCCGCCCAGATCCACGAACACGCCGTAGTCGGTGAGGTTCTTGACCACGCCCTTGATGACCATGCCTTCCTGCAGGTTCTTGAGCAGGGCCTCGCGCTCGGCGCTGTATTCCTGCTCCACCACGGCACGGCGGGAGACGACCACGTTGTTGCGCTTCTGGTCGAGCTTGATGACCTTGAATTCCAGCTCCTTGCCCTCGAGGTAGGTGGTGTCGCGCACGGGCCGCACGTCCACCAGCGAGCCGGGCAGGAAGGCCCGGATGCCCATGATGTCGACCGTGAAGCCGCCCTTGACCTTGCCGCTGATGACGCCCTTGACGATCTCGTCGTTCTCGAAGGCCTTCTCGAGCACCTTCCAGGCACGGGCGCGCTTGGCCTTCTCGCGCGAAAGCCTCGTCTCGCCGAATCCGTCCTCGACGGCCTCCAGGGCCACCTCGACCTCGTCGCCGACCTGGACTTCCAGTTCGCCGTTCTCGTCCTTGAACTGTTCGATCGGAATCACGCCTTCCGACTTCAGGCCGGCATTGACGATCACCACGTCCGGACGGATCTCGACCACCTTGCCGGTGATGATGGAACCGGGCTTCAGTTCCTGGGTGGCAAGACTTTCCTCGAAGAGTTGTGCAAAGCTTTCGCTCATGGGTTACCTGTATCCTCGAACCGCTGCGCGGTTCCGTATCTGCTGTCCATGGCGGTGACGCATCCCGCGCGCCGCCGCACATGGGGTTGATTGAAACACAAGGCCCGGGGTCGCACCCGGGCCCACCCGATATGCAAACGAGGGCATGATTATACGCCCTCGCAGGGATTTTTTCACGTACTCGCGGGAAGTTGGGCCAGATGGGGCCGCATCGCGGCGAGACTTTCCCCGATCGAACGACCGGTGGTGTCGATCAGGATGGCATCCTCGGCGGGTCGCAGCGGAGCCACCGGTCGTTCCCGGTCGCGCCGGTCCCGTTCGGCGATCTCCCGGGCAATGGCCTCGAAATCCGCCTCGATGCCCTTCTGCCGGAGCTGTTCCACACGCCGGCGTGCACGTTCCTCGACACTGGCGGTCACAAAGAATTTGAGGTCGGCGTCGGGAAAAACAACCGTGCCCATGTCGCGCCCGTCGGCCACCAGCCCGGGCGGCCGACGAAAGGCCCGTTGCCGGTCGAGCAGTGCCTCGCGCACCCCCGGCAGGGCCGCGACCTTCGACGCCGCGTTGCCCACCTCCTCGGTCCGCAGCCGATCGCCGACGGGCCTGCCGTCGAGCCAGACGGCGTCGGAATCGACATCGAATCGCACGTCGAGTTCCCGGGCGAGGCGCGCGAGCGCCGGTTCGTCGTCGAGCGGGATGCCGCGCTCGAGCGCCGCCAGCGCCACCAGCCGGTACAGCGCCCCGCTGTCGAGGAAATGCCAGCCGAGTTCCTTCGCCAGCGCGCGTCCGAGTGTCCCCTTCCCCGACCCGCTCGGCCCGTCGATGGTGATCACCGGCACCTTCTTCATCGTCCATCCCCTTTTGCAGTCTGGCCACCAAACCCACGGGTGTATTTTTCAGACTCTCCGTAACGGTAACGCAGAGGACGCAGAGGCGCAGAAACCACGGACCTTTTTGTCGATTGCCGATTCGGCTCCCGGCGACAGGCCGCTTGGAACTCCACGCCTTGCCCTTCGGGTGCCCTGCGCTTCTCGTGAGGCGGCGCGCTCGGGAACTCGCCCCTGCGGGGCTCAGACACCCCTCGCTTTCTCCGCCGCCTCCCTGCGATGCTCGGCTGCGGCGAGTCGCCCGCGCGGCTGCCACCGGGAGCCTGCTCGACATCAAGACCGCACGTCGCAGCAATTTCAGTAGCCTGAAGAAAGAGGAAATGGAAAAATCACCCTCTGCGTTCTCTGCGCCTCTGCGTCCTCTGCGTTACCGTTACGGAAAGCCCGAATATTGCCGCCTTGTCCCGCAAACCGCCTTCCAGCTTCTGGATTCTGGATTCT